>NZ_QOBB01000034.1:0-79881 GCF_024704855.1 Burkholderia sp. HAN2018
CACTGCAGCCAGCATCACGTCGCGCACGATGTCGCCGCTGTGGCCTGCCGTCGTAGCCGTCCAGCTCATTGCCTCACGGTCACAGCAATCCAGCGCGAACGTTACGCGCAGCGGCTCGCCGTTGTCGCAGCGGAACTCGAAGCCGTCCGAGCACCATCGCTGATTGCTGCGCGCTACGGCTACCTTGCCGTCGTGTCGACGTTGGGGCCGAGGTGGAATCGGTCGGCGCTGCATCAGCAGCCCATGTGTGCGCATGACGCGATAGATTCGCTTGGCATTAAACGGCGCCAGTCCGACTGCAACGCGCTCGTTGCGCAAGATGCCCCAAACCCGGCGATAGCCATAGCTGGGCAAATCGCCAATGACCCGGCGGATCTCCTCGACCGCGGCCGCGTCGTCAGTCTGCCTCGATTGACGGCCATCGCGCCACGTCGCCGGACGCGACAGCCGTGCCGATACGTTCGAGCGCGACACGCCGAGAACTTCACAAACCAGTTTCACTGGTCGTCCTCCGGCAGCGAGGGCGAGTGCGCTATCCATTTTTTTGCCCGACCGTACTCGACTGCTTCGCGGAGAATCTCGTTCTCCATGGTCTTCTTGCCGAGCATCCGTTGCAGCTCACGAATCTGCTTGAGCGCATCGGCCAGTTCCGAGGCCGGAACCACCTCCTCGCCAGCTTTAACCGCTGACAGGCTCCCATCCTGATACAGCTTGCGCCAGTGGAACAGTTGGTTCGGATTCACGCCGTGCTGGCGCGCGACCATCGAAACCGATTTCCCCGGCTCGAAACTCTCGCGAACCATCGCCAGCTTCTGCTCCGCCGTCCAGCGCCGCCGGCGCTCCGGGCCCGTCAACACTTCCATCACTTCCTGCCTGGTGTTAGTCAAAAACACAGTCTTATGCCTACCCGTTATTGTAAGTGGGTGACTGTGTCCGGCGTTTCAGGGGGCTGCTCCACCGTCAAGTCGCCCTTGCGAACAATAGCCTTCATGTGGCGGCTACTCCGTCCGATGCTTCTTTACCAGTTCCAAGGTCTCGCACGCTCGAAGAATCGTGTCTTCCGAGAATAGAGATAGCGGATGTTCGTTGAGCCAGAGAAGCCATTCGATTACAGCGTCGCACTCGACGTCTGTCAGCTTGGGCCAACGTTGCAAAAAATAGTCATCCCAGTATTCCACGACCGGCGACCTATCCAGCGACGCCATCAAGCTCTCGATGACCGTCAACGCGACCTGATTGTCTTCGATCGAGACGCGCATGATTCCGGGCAAAAAGTAGCAGAACGCTTCGGGAGTAAATCTGTAGACAGCGTCTGCGTAGTTTGTCCAGTCGTAAGCAGTCGTCTCGTCCCAGAGCAAGTTTGAGAAGTGCAATGCGTCGTTGTAGTCATTCGTGTCGGGGGAGACTGTTGGAACGACCGACATCGGTCTCTTCCTCTCGGAAAAAGCCCGTCCAATATGTCCCATCACTAAACGCCCGTCATCAGCTGTTTGCATTTTCCTACCATCGCCCATGCGTTTGCCATTGCTTGTTGGTGGCCTTGGTCCCCACCGTTCCAACATCGTTGCTCGCGTTGTGACCTCGCCTTCGCAAGACCAAGCCAAGCGTTGTATCGGACCGTCACGTCGTAGCCTCTCATAGCCTGTGTACACCCGCCGAGCTTGCCGACGACATCCTTTGCACGGTTCACTTCGCCGTTCAACTGCTTGCATGGATCGTTCGGACAAGGCGCCGCATCTGTCGTCGGTTTTGCTTTCGCTTGACTCAGCGAGTTGCTGCCGGTTATGGCATTGTTGAGCGCACCGCCACAATGAATGCAGCGCCGCCGATGATCGTCACACCGGCCACGATACGCTACTCTACCGACGAGATATTCCAGGACGAACAAGTCGTCATGTCGTTTGCCGCCCGTCGGGAACTGACGTCAGGCAGCACTACGCTGGAAACCAACGACTACAAGGCGCCAAGCGCGCAGCGCCTCGCCGCTGGCGTCACCGGCGTCAATCAGGGTGACGTTGACGACTATGAAATCTACGACTATCTCGGGGCGCACGGGTTTTCGGACAATGACCGTGGCGAGCAGCTCGCGCGCTTTCGTTCAGAGGCGCTGGCCACGCACAGCAAGTACTTTTCCGGTGTCAGCGACTGCTGGCGCAGCGAGCCCGGTCGATACGTACAGATCGCAATGGATCAGGCTCAGCACGCTTGCACGTGTCCCAATTCAGCATTCAAGAAATGAAGAAATGAGAAACCAATGTCATTGATCGCCATGCAACGAAGCCGATATTTCCCGGATGCCATGGGTTTGCTTGTTCTCATGATCCAGGTGACAATCCTGGCGACTTTTGTATCGGCTTCCCAAATTTCCCGGCCCTTGTGGGTACCTATCTATGTCGCTTGGGCTGCGAGCGCGATTTTTGTTTGGCGCAAAGTTGAAGCGGAGACGAAGCCGTGGCTCATGACCGGATTGTGTTCGATAGGTGGCGCAGTTCTATGGTTCGCCGTGACCCGAACTGTCAGTCACTGGATATTTGGGGCCACGGAATCCGAGCTTTCTAAAGTCTTCGATGTGCTGGTTGCATTGATACTTTCCCCCGGTCTGACTTTTGTTGCGATCGCTGGTTGGGTTCGTGCAGTTATACGGCGAAAGTCCGGTTCCGTCCGGCCTGCTGCCGTCAATTGAATCGTGGTGCGTTCGTCCTGCGCCGTGCTGAATTACCAGTAAGCTCCGGATTGCTCGCTTGCGAGCAGTCTTGAGATTCGATCGACACCCTCAGGCTGGCCTTCACGCCGTCTCCTGAACGAGTCCCCCCGCGCGCTCAAATTCACGCACGCCCAAAAAAATGGCACTCGACGGATCCGAAAGAATGGACATCCGTCGGCTTACTGGCGTGCGATCGATTCTCAACCGATCCGGGGAAGCCACGATGTCGAACTACCCGAACGGGTAGGGACCGTTCGTGCCCCCCATCCCTAAACTGCTTTCCTGAGGATTTCGCGGCGAGCGATCGCTTGTCTGCGTATTCGATGACAGACCGACGCGCATTGAAGCGAGCCATCGGCACAGGCAGGCGAGTCACGGCCTTCCAACTTCGAAAAACACCAGGAGACGTAGTAGATGAAGCATGCCCTTTCCCCCGTCAACCTCGTCGTTACGCCTCTTATTTGCCTTGCCGTCGGCATGCCGGCCGCCCGTGCGCAAAGCAGTGTCACGCTGTACGGCGTCGTCGACGCCGGCATTCTCTATACGAGCAAGACCGTGAATCCCGCGACCGGGCAGAACGCGGGCCATCAGTTTTCGATGGTGACGGGCGGCATGACGCCGTCGCTGTTCGGCCTGAAAGGCACCGAGGATCTCGGCGGCGGGGTGAAGGCCATTTTCACGCTCGAAAGCGGGATCGATATCGCGAAAGGCAGCTTCACGGATTCGAACGGCAACATGTTCGGCCGGCAGGCGTGGGTGGGGCTCGCCAGTCCATACGGGACGGTGAAGGCCGGCGTGCAGTTCTCGCCGTTCGTGTTGTCGCTCATCTCGACCGATGCGCGCGATGTGTCTTACTTCGGCAGCGGCGTGCCGATCTACGTCGGTAGCGTGTTCGTGACCGGCATCTTCAATTCGAACGCGGTGTCCTATACGAGCCCGACGATCGGCGGGTTCCAGGGCGCCGCGATGCTCGCGCTCGGTGGCGTCGCGGGCGACTTCCAGGCGGGGCGGCAGTATTCGGCGAGCCTCAAATATACGTATGGACCGCTGCTGGTCAGCGCCGCCATGTACAACGGCAACGCGGGCGGCACCGCCGCGTCGACGCCCGTGCCGAGCACGGTGCCGTTTACGGGGCGCACGATCGGCGCCACGTATCAGTATCGCGACCTGACGGTGAAGGCGTCGTTCGTCGGCTACAAAATTTCCGGGTCGTTCGACAACCGTGTCTACAGCGGCGGCCTGAGCTATCAGATCACGCCCGCCGTGAATGCGGATGCCGGGGTCTGGTATACGAGCGACGGCAACGACACGGGCAACCACTCGATCATGGCTGCGACCGGCGTGACTTACAGCCTGTCGAAGGCGACCCTGCTGTACGGCCAGTTCGGCTTCGTCAACAACCACGGGAAGATGAATACCGGTCTGTCGACGAACGACGCGTTGTTCGGTGCGTCGGGTTCGACGTTCGGCTCGGCAGTCGGCATCCGTCACTTGTTCTGACCGGCACGCGCCGCATTCGCAACGCGGCGCGCAGCGTTCGGGCCGGTTTGGGTCTTGCCGTCGACCTCGGCGGACGCTGTACCTGCTCGTTCGGTGCGATGGGGCCCATCCGCATCGGGACTGCGCGCGATGTGCCGCGCACCGCACTGTTTTTTCCGAATCGCCGCGCCGACTTTCGGCGCGGCGTCCCCTCTCCCTATGTCACGCCGACGCGATGTCGGCGAACGGGCTTTGCCCGTTCGTCGCCATTGATCCGGGCCGGCCACTCGGCACGGTGTGCCAGGCATAGTCGCGGCGCGTGCACGCCGCGCATCTCCCGTTCTCTTCAACGCATCGCGCACGACGGCGCCGGGGCGCGATTCGATACGCATGTCCGACAAGGTCGCATACACATGTGCACCGCATACGGGCAATCCATGTCTCGAGACTACCCGGACGGGTGGCGTGGTGCGTCAAGCAGGCACCTAGACTGATTCCACGATAGACACAACAACAGGAGACGACATGCATTGCCCATTTCTCTCACCGCTGCGTGGTCGCCAGGCCGCACAGCCCGCGCCGCTAGACCTTCCCGCCGGCCCGCCGTCGCGGCGGATTCGCCAGGTCTGACCCGACCCTTCACCCAGCGAGACAGTTCATGACTCACTCATCCGATTTCACGCACGATGTGCGGTCGGGTTCGGCAAGTGCCGGGCCTGGGCGGCATCGCCTGATCAACATCGACAACGGCGGTACGCTGACCGACATTTGCGTGATGGACCGCGACAAGGTGGTGCGCACGAAGACGCTGACGACGCCGCACGATCTGTCGCAATGTCTGTTCGACGGATTGCGTAAGGCATCCGAAGCAATATACGGACACGAGGATCTCGAGGCGCTGCTGCTGTCAACGGCGGCGATCCGCTATTCGACGACGCAGGGTACCAACGCGCTGGTCGAACGCAAGGGGCCGCGGCTCGGCCTGGTGGTCGGCGGCACGCTGACGGCCGATCGGGTTCGCGACGCGGACGGTGCGGCGAGCCTGTTCGACACGGTGATCGGCGAGCGTACGGTTTCGCTGGGCAGCGAGCCGTCCGAAGCGGAGATCGTGCGCATCGTCGGCGAGCTCGCGGCGGCGGGCGCGAACCGGCTGGTCGTGGCGATCGGCGGCGCGCGGCGTGCGGAGCTCGAACAGCGGCTGAAGAGCCGGCTGCTGCGCAGTTTTCCGCCGCACCTGCTCGGCGCGCTTCCGATCCTGTATGCGCACGAAGTCGCCGACGATGCCGACGACGTGCGACGCACGTGGACCGCGCTGTTCAACGCATTCCTGCATCCGGCGATGGAGCGCTTCCTGTACAGCGCCGAGCAGAAGCTGCGCGACGCGCGAGCGCAAAGTCCATTGCTGGTGTTCCGCAACGACGGCCATGCGGGCCGCGTCGCGAAGACGATCGCGTTGAAGACCTACAGTTCGGGCCCGCGCGGCGGGATGGAAGGCGCGCGCGTGCTGGCCGCGCACTACGGACTGACACACCTGTTGTCGATGGATATCGGCGGCACGACGACTGACATCGGCGTTGTCGATGAACATGGCGTGCGCGCGAACCGGTACGGCAACGTCGAGGGCGTGGCGACATCGTTCGCGCTGTGCGACGTGGTCAGCGCGGGCGTCGGCGGCAGTTCGATTATTCGTGCGGACGGCGACAGAATCGTGGTTGGGCCGGAGAGCGTCGGCAGCGCGCCAGGGCCGGCATGCTTCGGCCTGGGGGGTACCCGGGCGACGATCACCGATGCGTTCGCGCTGGCGGGATTGCTTGATCCGGCGTCGTTCTTCGGCGGCAAGCTGCACCTCGACAAGGCGCGCGCACGGCAGGCCATTCATGCGCATGTCGCCGATCCGATGAAGATGGGTGACAAGGAGGCACTCGCCGCGATGGAAGCCGCGTGGGTGAAGAAGGTTGCCGACAGCCTCGTTGCGTACACGGAAATTCGCGCCGATACGACGCTCGCCGCATTCGGCGGCGCGGGCGCGTTCGTCGCGTGCCGGGTCGCGGACGCGATCGGCGTGAAGCGCGTGTTGATTCCCGGGCTGGCGGCAGTGTTCTCCGCATACGGAATCGGCTTTTCGGATGTGGGCCATGGCTTCTCGGCGCCGCTGGCCGACACGACCGGGGACGCGCTCGCCGCGACGATGGACGTGCTGCTCACGCAAGCATCGCGCGCGATGTTCGGCGAAGGCGCGGCGATCGAAGACTGCCGGCTCGTCTACACGCTCGAGGCTACCGGCGCCGACGGCAAGACGGTCGAACACGCGTTGCCGGGCCCGGCGTTGCCGCCGGGCGTCGCGCCGGGCGCCACGCTGTCGGTGACGCTGACCGCGATCAAGCGTATGCCGCAGGCGGTGCTCGACGGCCGGTTCGGCGAGGGTGGCCAGCAGGCAGCGATCGCGCGCGGCACGCGCCTGGTGGTTGTCGATGGCCGCGAAGCCGAGCTGCCGCTGTATCGCGTGGAAGACCAGCCGAAGGGCGTCGCGGTGTATGCGGCCGGCCCGGCCGTGCTCGAGGAGGACTTTTTCACCGGGCGCATCGACGCGGGCTGGCACTTCGAAATCAACTCCACCGGAGACATCCTGCTCAGCAGCGGCAAGGAGAGCAAATAATGAAAGTTCTGATTACCGAAACGCTGCGCATCGACCTGGATGCGGAGCAGTGGGAATGCCGGCGTTGCGGTCATGCGCACGGTAGCGCCCGCGACAACTACAAGCGCGGGCTGCTCGTCCACGATCGCGACCCGCGCGAGATCCACAAGCCGCTGCTCGATCCGGCGCAATACGAGCGTACCTATTCACCCGATCCGGACTGGTGCCGGATTCTCGAGTACTACTGCCCGGAGTGCGGCGTTCTGGTTGAGGCCGAGTATCTGCCGCCGGGCCATCCGCCGCTGCACGACATCGAACTCGACATCGACGCGTTGAAGGCGCAATGGAAGGACCGGCCGGAGATGATCGAGCCCGCGCAGGCACCCGACCTCGCGCTCGAGCGCGTGAAGCTGCAGCGCGCGTTGCATGCGGCCGCGCATCATCGGCATGCGCTCGCCGGCGCCGCCGATGAATCGTCCACTTGAGATACGGGGAGAATCGCTCATGAAACGTGTTTCCGTCGACATCGGCGGCACCTTCACGGATTGCTTCGTCGCGTGGGGCGAGCAGTGCGTCGAGGGCAAGTCGCTGACCACGCATCACAATCTCGCGGTCGGCTTCAACGACTCGCTCGCGGACGCGTGCCGCCAGCTCGAACTGACGCCGACGCAGCTTCTGTCCGAAGTCGATTCGGTGCGTTATGCGACGACGCTCGGCACCAATGCGCTGATCGAGCGCAAGGGGCCGCGGGTCGGCTTGATCGTGACCACGGGTTTCAAGCACTCGGTTCCGTTGTCCCGTGCGCGTGGTTACGGCGAAGGGCTGTCCGAGTCCGAGCAGATGGATATCCCGAATGCCGCGCGGCCGGAGCCGCTCGTCGCGATTCCGCTGATCCGTGAAGTCCGCGAACGCATCGACTATGCGGGGCAGGTGTTCTGGACGCTCGACGAGGACGACGTGCGGTTGCGCATTCGCGAACTCGTCGATGCCGGTGCGCAGGCGCTGGTCGTGATGTTCACGAACAGCGTGGTGAATCCGGTGCACGAACTGCGCGTGCGTGAAATTTTCCTCGACGAATATCCGGCGCACATGCTCGGCGCGATTCCGATGCTGTTGTCGCATCAGGTCGTCGGGCGCAAGGGCGAATACTCGCGAGCGACGTCGTCGATCATCGACGCGTTCCTGCATCAGATCATGTATCACGGGCTCGGCACGCTGGAGCTGAACCTGCGCCAGCAGGGCTACGCGAAGCCGATGCTGGTCAATCACAACTCGGGCGGGATGGCGCAGCTCAACTCGACCGATGCGCTGCAGACGGTTCATTCGGGACCGGTTTCGGGGATTGCCGCCAGCGAATACCTGGCTGCCGCCGCCGAGCTCGGCAACGTGGTCGCGACCGACATGGGCGGCACCAGCTTCGACATCGGCATCGTCGTGCGGGGCGGGCAGAAATTCTACGACTTCAACCCGGTGATCGATCGCTGGCTCGTCAGCGTGCCGATGGTGCATCTCGTCGCGCTGGGCGCGGGCGGCGGCTCGATCGCGCGCTACGAGCGTATGTACAAGACCGTCGAGATCGGCCCGCAATCGGCCGGCTCCGACCCGGGGCCTGCCTGCTACGACCGCGGCGGCCAGCATCCGACCGTGACCGATGCCGATCTGCTGCTCGGCTATCTCGACCCGAACAACTACGCGAACGGTCGCATTCCGTTGAACCCGCGCCGCG
The DNA here is from genome assembly GCF_024704855.1 of Burkholderia sp. HAN2018. Classification (NCBI taxonomy): domain Bacteria; kingdom Pseudomonadati; phylum Pseudomonadota; class Betaproteobacteria; order Burkholderiales; family Burkholderiaceae; genus Burkholderia; species Burkholderia sp. HAN2018. Next base: position 8,545 of record NZ_QOBB01000034.1, read on the forward strand.
CGAAACAGGCGATGCAGGACGACCTGTGCGACGAGCTGGACCTCGACGTGATCGAGACCGCGAAGCTGATCAAGAAGCAGGTCGACGCATCGATGGCGAACGGCATCGCGACCGAGCTACGCACGCGCGGCTACGAGCCGAAGGATTTCACGGTGCTCGCATACGGCGGCAACGGCCCGCTGCACGCGTGCGGGATCGCGGCCGCGCTCGGCATCGGTCGCGTCCTCGCGCCGCCGTATTCGTCGACCTTCTCCGCGTGCGGCGCCGGCACAGTGAACCAGATGCACATTCACGAGATGAATACGTGGACCGTGCTGTTCAATCCGAACACGAAAGCGTTCTTCGCGGATTTCGACGCGTTCAACCGCGGCGTCGAGGAACTGGAGCGGCGCGGGCGCGAGGATCTCGAACGGCAGGGCATGGATCCGGCACAGATCCGCTATCGGCTCGAACTGGACATGCGCTACGGCAACCAGCGCGTGCAGACGGCGGTGGTAACGCCGCTGTCGAGGCTGAAGAACCAGCGTGACGTGCTGACGCTGATGGAGCTGTTCCATGAAAGCTACGGCTCGCGCTTCGGCGAGGGCTCCCAGAGCCCCGAGACGGGCGTGCGGATCAATACGCTGCGCGTGTGCGCGTACGTCGAACAGCCGTCGGTGAAGTTCGCGAAGCTGACGGTCAGCGACGATCCGCTGCCGCCGCCGGAGCCGGTCGGTCATCGCGACTGCCACTTCGTCGGGCACGACGGGCCGCTGCGCACCGCGATCTACGACGACCGCGCGCGCGCCGAGCGAACGCGGATCGAAGGGCCGGCCGTCATCACCACGCGCGCGACGACGTTCCTCGTCGAACCGGGCTGGATCTACCAGGCGACGGCCCAGGGCGGCGCGTGGTTCCTGCGCAAGTAAGCAAGGAGTTCGACATGCAAAACGACATCAATGCGGAAGACCGGGCGCTGCTCGACAAGTTCATCGCCGACAACACGCTGTTCCTCGGGCCGGATCCCGAGATCATGCGCAACCACAGCATCCTGCCGCGCTCGAAGGCCGAGCAGGAAGTGCTCGAGCGCGGCGTCGATCCGCACCAGGTTCACCATGTGCGCGGCTTGATCAACTCGGCGCTGTCCGAGGCGTTCACGATGGTGAACCAGATGGGGGCGGCGCCGGGTGCGAAGTGGGGCGACCTCGTGACGGCGATCTACACCGCGCAGGGCGACCTGTCGATGATCGCGCCGCACGGGATCATCGCGTTCGCCGCGTGCTGCTTCTATCCGATCCGCTTCATCATCAAGAACTGGACCGACGATCCGACCGTCGGCGTGAAGGACGGCGACGGGTTCATCCACAACGACGCGCGTTATGGCGGCATTCACAACACCGACCAGTCGATGATGATGCCGCTGTTCTACAAGGGCGAACTCGTCTGCTGGCTGTCGTCGACGATCCACGAGGGCGAAAACGGCTCGACCGAGCCGGGCGGCTTGCCGGCAAAGGCGGAGAGCAAGTACGACGAAGGCATCAAGATGCCGCCGTTCAAGATCGTCGAGAACTTCGAGCTGAAGCGCGATCTCGTCACGTTCCTGCAGAACTCGGTGCGCGATCCGCGGCTGCAGCTCGAAGACATGAAGGTCAAGCTGCATGCGGTGCTGCGGCTGCGCGACCGGATCATCGCATTGCTCGACCAGTATGGCCGCGATGCGCTGATCGGCACGCTGCGCTCGCATCTGGAAGACGTCGAGACGGAGATGCGTCGGCGTATTCGCGAGCTGCCCGACGGCACGACGCGCGTGCTGCAGTTCATGGATTCGAGCCTGCGCGAGAACGCGCTGCAGAAAATCTCCTGTGCGATCACCGTGAAGGGCGACCGGATGATCATGGATTTTCGCGGCTCGGCCCCGCAGTTCATGAACCGCTCGGTGAACACCAACATCGCCTCGTTCAAGGCGGCGCTGTGTACCGGGCTGTTGCAGAACATCTGGCCGGATCTGCCGCACACGATGGCCGTGCTGTCGCCGATCGAGATCATCACCGATCGCAACTCGATCCTCGACGCCGAGGGCGAGATGCCGCAGGCGATGAGCCTGATGCCGCTGTTCAAGGGCTGCGTGGTCTGGACGATCCCGATGAACAAGCTCAGCTACAGCCTGCCGCATCGCTACTCCGCGGTGATCGCGTCGCAATACGATCAGGCGGCGACGTTCATCTACGGCGGCCTCACGCAACACGGCGACGTGACCGGCAACTTCTGCGCGGACATCAACGGCAACGGGCAGGGCGCGCGCAGCCACGCGGACGGCGAGCACTCGATCTCGCCCGTGTTCGGCTTCATGTGCGACACCGGCGAGCACGAGATTGCCGAGGAGGATACGCCGATCATCCGCCTCGGCGCGCAGCGGCTCGCGAAGGACCGGATCGGCTGGGGCAAGTATCGCGGCGGGATGGGCTACGAGCAGATCGCGACCGCGCGCGGGTCGGGCCTGTGGGGCTTCATGACCGGATGCGAGGGGTCGAAGTTCCCGTCCGCGCAGGGCCTGTTCGGCGGCTATTCGTGCCCGAGCTATCAGCTGATGAAGATCAAGGGCATCAACATCTTCAAGGTGCTGGAGGAAAATCCGAAAGCCGTCGAAACGTTCGACATCGTCGACCTGATGAACAACCGCCCGATTCCGGGGGCGAAGTACAGCAGCCACGACATGGGCATGACGTTCGAGATCTGCAACGAAGGCGAGATCTACATGATCTGCCAGGGCTCGGGCGGCGGCTACGGCGACGTGCTCGAACGGGATCCGGCGCTCGTGATGAAGGATCTGCGCGAGGAACTGATGTCGCACGAGAATGCACGCGACATCTACAAGGTCGTCTACGACGAGCAGACGCTGGTCGTGGACGTCGAGGCGACCGCCGATGCTCGGGCTGCCGAGCGGCTTGCGCGGATCGCGCGCGCCCGGCCGTTCGATGCGTTCTGCGCGGAATGGGTGACGCCCGAACCGCCTGCGTCGTTGCCGTACTTCGGGAGCTGGAGCGACAACGCGGAGATTTACGCGACGACGCTGGGCCAGCGCGTCACGATGCCGGCCGACCGGCTTCAGGGTGCGTACATGCTCGATCCGAAGGACGTGCGAATCGCGGAACTGGAAGCGCGTCTCGACGCATTGAACGCGGGGGCGTCATCATGCCCGGATTGACGCAAGCCAGCCGCTCGCGTCGGCTGCTGTGGCTCGATCACGCCGGCTATAGCGCGCCGCTGCTCACGGGTGACGCGCCACCGTGGCTCGACAGCGCCGCGTGCGTGGCGTGGGCGCGGCACGCGCAGGGCCTGCTGCGCCCGGACGTGCTCACGCTGCCGCTCGCGGATGTGGCCGACGCGTGGCTCACGCGCGACTCGGCGCTTGCCGCCGAGCTGATCGGCAAGACGAAGCGCGCGCATCTGCCGCTGAAAGCGTATCTTTCGAGCGAGCCGGTGCGTGCGCACGTGACGGCGCTGGCGGTCGCGCTGCGCGCCGCGTTGCCCGACGCGATCTTCGTGCTGGAGCTGCCGTCGCCGCGCGACTGGGCGGCGCGCGCATTCGCGTTCGCGAGCGGCACGCAGCGCGTCGAAGTCGACGAAGACGCAGCCGACGCGGCAGCGGCGTGCGTGGCGGATTTCCTGCGCACGTTCGCGACGGCCGGAGTGGACGCCGTGCTGATGCGCGATTCGCTCGGATGGGATGCCGACGGTGCCGCGCACGGGCTGGCGCTGCTTCAGCCGGTCGCGAACGTCGCGCGGCATTATGGCTGGGAATGGGGGCTGCGGATTCCGGCGTCGGTCGCCTTCACGGGCGCGTCGGCGCCGGATTTTGCGATCGCGCCGGCGACGTGCGGCCCGGGGCCGACCGGCGTTGTCGTGCCCGCAGCGTTCTGGTTTGGCGAAGACGATTTGCCGGAGGCGCGGCCCGACACGTTCGACGTCGCGGAAATTCCCGCCCTGGCGCATCCCGAAACGGTTCTCGCGCGCATTACGCGCTTACGTGAAAGGCATTGACATGACGAACGAAGGCGAACTGATGTGGACGCCGGATGACGCGTTCATGCGCGGTTCCAATCTGGCGCGTTTCATGGACTGGCTCGCGGCCGATCGAGACCTGGCGTTTGCCGACTACGATGCGCTGTGGCGATGGTCGACCGATGAACCGGACGCGTTCTGGGCGTCGATCTGGCAGTGGTTCGACGTGCAGTTCGACGGTTCGGCGCGTCGCGTGACCGACGGCGCGCCGATGCCGCACACGCGCTGGTTTCCCGATGCACGCGTGAACTACGCGGAACACGTGCTGCAGCATGCCGCGCATGCGGACGCGGCGCAGCCGGCATTCCACTACGCGAGCGAAACGCAACCGCTGCGCACGTTGTCGCTGGTCGAGCTCGCCGGCCGGGTGCGGCGCGTCGCGACGCGCTTGCGCGAGATGGGCGTGCAGCCCGGCGACCGCGTCGTCGCGTATTTGCCGAACGTGCCCGAATGCGCGATCGCGATGCTCGCAGCCACCAGCATCGGGGCAGTATGGTCGTCGGCCGCGATCGATTTCGGTGTGCGTACGGTGGTCGACCGCTTCCGGCAGATCGCGCCGAAGGTGCTGATCGCGGCCGATCGCTACAGCTTCGGCGGACGGGTGTTCGAGCGCACGGAGGAAGCGCTGCAGATCGCGCACGCGCTGCCGTCGCTGGAGGCGCTCGTGTGGTTGTCGTCCGACGCCGATGCGCTGCCGGACGGCGCCGCGACACTGCCGTGTGCGACGCATCCGTGGCATGCGCTTCTGGATGGCCCCGACGTGCCGCCCGACGCATTCCGCTTCGAACGTGTTGGTCCCGATCATCCGCTCTGGATCGTGTTCTCGTCGGGAACGACCGGTTTGCCGAAGGCGATCGTCCACAGCCACGTCGGTATCCTCGTCGAGCACCTGAAGCTGATGCACCTGCACATGGATCTGCGCGCCGGCGACGTGATGTTCTTCTACAGCACGACCGGCTGGATGATGTGGAACCTGCTGGTCGCGTCGCTGATGACGGGCGCGGCCGCGGTGCTCTACGACGGCAGCCCGATGCACGGCGGGCCGGGTTGCCTGTGGCAGCTCGCCGCCGATGCGGGAGCGACCTGCTTCGGCGGCAGCCCGACGTTCGTGCAGATGATGGAGAAGGCCGGCCTCGAGCCCGGCCGCGAATTCGACCTGTCGCGCGTCAGGAGCGTGATCCTGAGCGGCGCGCCAAGCACGCCGGAAACCTTCTCGTGGTTCTATCGCTGCGTGAAACCGGATTTGTGGGTCACGTCTCAATCCGGCGGCACCGAGCTGTGCAGCGGGCTCGTCGGTGCCGTGCCGCTGCTGCCGGTGCGGGCGGGAGAGATCCAGGCGCGCATGCTCGGCATGGCGGTCGACGTGTGGAACGATGCCGGCGAGCCGGTCGTCGACGAAATCGGCGAGCTCGTCGTCACTCGGCCGGCGCCCTCCATGCCGATCTGCTTCTGGAACGACGACGGCGGCACGCGTTATCGGGAGTCCTATTTCGACTATTTCCCCGGCGTGTGGCGACACGGCGATTTCATGAAGATCGTGCCGCACGGCGGTTGCTACATCTATGGGCGGGCCGATTCCACGCTGAATCGACACGGCGTGCGCATCGGTTCGGCGGAGATCTATCGCGTCGTCGAGGAGATCGAAGTGGTGGCCGACAGCCTCGTCGTCTGCTGCGAACTGCCCGGCGGCCGCTACTTCATGCCGCTGTTCCTGCGCCTGCGCGATGGCGCGGCGCTCGACGATACGCTGCGCGCACGGATCGCGGAGCGGCTGCGCACGCTGTGCAGCCCGCGCCACGTGCCGGACGTGATGATCGCGATGGAGCAGATTCCGTACACGCTGACCGGCAAGAAAATGGAGGTGCCGGTGCGCAAGATCCTGATGGGGCAGCGCGCCGAAAGCGCGGCGAGTCGCGATGCGATGGCCAATCCGGCGGCGCTCGACGCATACGTGGCTTTTGCCGGCGCGGTGCCGCGATGACGGCGTCGCTCGTAACCGGCGCGCGGGCGGCGGGGGCCGACGGCCTGGACGACGGGGCGTCGCACGATGCAGGCTGCCTGCGCCCGTTCTGCTGCAATCCGTTCGCGGCGTTCTCGGCATTTTCGCGCGTCGGCGGCTGGACGCCGCCGCTGCCGGACGAGCGTGCGGCGGAGCCGACGGCCGGCGATGCTTGAAGCGGCTTTACGATTGAGGCACGATGCCTTCTCTTCCACGCCATCCGGACGATCGTGACTGCTTCCCAGAATTCGACGCGACGCAGGCCACGCCGCCACGGCGCGGACTTGCTCGAACACAAGTTCTTTCCGCCGGTCGCGCGTCGCGGCGCGATCGTCCGGCGTGCGCTGCTCGATCGCGTGACGGGGCTCGGCGTGCCGCACATCGTGATCCTGCAGGCCCCGCTCGGCAGCGGCAAATCGACGTTGCTGCAGCAGATCATGGAGGCAGGGCGCGCGAAGCGCTGGACGATGGCGTGGCTCGCGCTCGACGAGAACGACAACGATCCACGCCGTTTCGAAGCGTATTTCATCTCGCTGATCGCACAGATGGTCGAGGAGGCCGGCGTGGCCGCGAGCGGGCAGGCGGTGCGCCCGTCCGACAACATGCTCGACTGGGTGTTCGGCCAGCTCGCACGAGTCGACGGTCCGATCGGCATCTGCATCGACGATTTCCAGTGGATTCACGAGCCGGCGATTCTGCATTTCTTTCGCGATCTGCTGGACGCGCTGCCCGGGCGCTGTCGCGTCTACATCGGATCCCGCAACCTGCCGGACGTCGGCGTGAGCGCGTTGCAGGTTGCCGAAGAGGCGCTCGTGCTGCGGATGGAGGATCTGCGTTTCTCGACGGACGAAGCGGCCGTGTTCCTCGCGGATGCCGCCGACACGATCGATGCGGAAACGGAGGCGTTCATCCAGTCGCGTACCGAGGGATGGCCGGCGGGGCTGCAACTGTTCAAGCTCGCGCTCGCGCGCGACGAGATTCGGGACGCGCTCGACGAGATGCGCGACTGCACGCCGCTCGAGCTGGTTCGCTACCTGTCGGAGAATACGCTGGCGCTACAGCCGCCCGCCGTGCGGACGTTCCTGCTGAAGACGTCGCAATTGCGGCGCCTGAACGGCTCGCTCTGCGGGGAAGTGACCGGGTTCGAGCACGCGGACGCGGTGCTGCGGCAGCTCGAACGCGACGGGTTGTTCGTGGAGGCGCTCGACGGCAGCCCGGGATGGTATCGCTATCACGGGCTGTTCGCGCGCTTCCTGTCCGATCGGCTCGCGCATGAGGATGCGGCGCACGTGATCGACGTGCACCGCCGCGCCGCGCACTGGTACGTGCGCCATGGCGTGCCGGAAGAGGCGATGTTCCATGCGGTCGAGGCACGGGAGTATTCGCTCGCGATCACGACGCTGGACGACTGGGCGTCCCGACTCGTCGAGGGCGCCGAGTTGGTGACGGTCGCGTACTGGTTCGACCGGCTGCCGTTGCAGGAGGTGCTCGGCTGCCGGAGCCTCGCGGTGAAGATCGCGTGGGCGCTGGTGTTCCTGCGGCGCGGCGGGCCGACCCATCCGCTGCTGTCGTATCTCGCCGAAACGCGCAACGGGCACGGCGCGGACGTCGTGCTCGCGATGGCCTTGCTGTTCGGGAACGACCTGCGCGGTGCGGCGCGGCTCGCCGACGTGCCCGCGCTGCGTCAGCCGGCGTCCGGCCTGTTCGAGGCGTTCGAGCTCGGCGCGGCGGCCAATCTCCTTGCGTTCAGCGCGATGGCCGAGTGGGACGACGAACGGGCCCATCACCTGCTGGTGCTGGCGAACAGCCACAACGACCATGCACAGGCCGCGTTCAGCCATGGCTATACGCTCGCGTTGCGCTGCATCCTGCAGGTGATGAGCGCGCAGCCGCGGCTGGCTACCGACGCCCCGCATGCGACTCGCGGCATGCGACGCGACGCGGGCAGTCCGTACGTGAACCGGGGCATGTCGGCCGCGGCGCTGGCGGCGTCGCGCATCTGGGCCTGTTACGAGGCAGACCAGTTCGACACGGTCGAGCGACTCTCCGCTCAGTTCGGCGAGGATATTGCGCTCGCGACGGTGCCTGAATTCATCGCGTTGTCGATGGTGTCGATCGCGCGCGTGCATGTCGCGCGCGGCCGGATGCTCCAGGCGCGCGACGCGCTCGACACGCTCGAGCGTCTGAGCTTTCACAATCGCTGGTCGAGCGTGCGGGAGATGATTGCGTGGGAGCGCCTGTATCTGGCGGCGCGCAGCGGCGAGACGACACGCATCGATGCGTTGCTGTCGCAGGTATCGGGCGATACCGCCGCGCCGGACCCGGGGTGGATCGAGGTGACGGAACTGCTGAGCGGCCCTTTGCTCGGCCGCATCCGGCTCGCGTTGCAGCAGCAGCGGCTCGACCGGGCCGCCGAGTTGCTGAAGGCGGCGCTCGGCATCGTGCCGGCGCGACCGCTGCTGTCTGTCAAGCTGCAGGTCTTGCAGGCGCTGGTGCAGCATCGGCAAGGGCACACGCGGCTGGCGCTGCGCACGTTGCAGAGTGCGCAGGACGCCGCACGAGCGGGCGGCTGTACGCGTGCGTTGCTCGACGAGGGCGGCGAGCTGGCGGCGATGCTCGATGGCACGGAGCGGGCCGAGCCGCTTCCGAAGGCGAACGTCCAGAAGGCGGCGTGGTCGAGCCTGTTGTCGCAGCGGGAGGATGAAATCCTGCGGTTGCTGTGCAGCGGAGCGTCGAATCGCGAGATCTCCGAGAAGCTGTTCCTGTCCGAGAACACGGTGAAGTTTCACCTGAAGAATCTTTATCTGAAACTGGACGTCAAGAATCGGGCGCAGGCGATTCTCAAGGCGCAGTCGGACGCGCGCTAACCGAAGGGGCGGCGGGGACGGATTTGCCGGCGCGGTTCGAGAAGGCGGTACCGGGCGTCGAGCGCTTTCGCACAACCGGATTTGTGCAAAACGACAAAGCCCTGCGTAACGCAATTTTGCGAACGTCGCGGGCAATCGATCAGGATTCCCGTGCAAAAATTCCGTTTGTCCAAAACGGAAGAAACCATGGTTACGCTTCAACACATGCGCCTGTTCGTTGGCGTGGTCAACGCCGGCGGATTTTCGGCGGCGGCCCGGCAACTCGGCGTGAGCACTACCCGGGTTTCCCGCATGGTGTCGGATCTCGAACGGCACCTGACGGTCCGTTTGTTGAACCGGACGACGCGCCGCGTCTCGTTGACCGACGCAGGCGAACGATACTGGCGGCGATGCGACCAGATTCTTGCCTACCTCGAACAGGCGGAGGCGGAGACGTGCGGCGCCCATGCGCGGCCGTCCGGAAAGCTGAAGCTGCATTGCGCGAACGGGTTGGACCGGCGCTATGTGATGTCGCTCGTCGCAGCCTATCGGCAGCGTTTTCCGGAGGTCAGGATCGACTTGCTGACGACCGGGCGGCGGCCCGACCTGATCGGGGAGGGCCTGGACGTGTCGATCTCACTCGAACGCCGTCCGCCGGAATCCGGCCAGGTTTCCGAGCGAATCGGCGCGACCTTCGGCATCCTGTGCGCGTCGCGCGGATATGTCGACACACACGGTGTGCCGGCCACGCTTCAGGATCTCGAACGGCACGCGTGTCTCGGCCTGATGACGACGTCGACATCGCACGACGCATGGAACCTGATCGGCCCGGACGGTGTACAGGCGACCGCGCCGGTCACGCCCGCCTTTCGCGTCAACGACGCCGACGCGCTGGCGGCAGGCATTCGGGGCGGCATGGGCATCGGTCTGCTGCCGCTTTACTCGGCGGTCGACGGGTTGCGCGATGGGCAGCTCACGTGCGTGCTGCCGCACTATCGCACCCACGACATGAATGTGTACGTGCTGTACTCGTCACGCCAGTATCTGGATGCGAAAATCCGGACGTGGGTCGATCTGATGCGCGACACGTTGCCGTCGATGCTGGCACGTGACGAGCAGACGTTTGCAGCGTATGCCGGGCCGGGTGCCGACGTCGAGCCGGCGAGACTTGCGGAAGACGCGGATGCCGGCGCAGATGCGCGGTACGCGGGCGCGCTGTGAGCCGCGCGTACGACAGCATGGCCTTCCTTCGACACGGCGGGGAGCCGACTTGAATCCACTGACCGCCACCGTTCCCATTACCGTCGTGAACGGCTTCCTTTCCGGCGCCGAGCGGGAGACGATTGCCAGACTGGCCGAGCTGTCGGGCATTCCGCACGAGTTGCTCGGCAAGCCAGGGGCCCGTGTGACGCAGGAGCAATTCTCCACGCTCTATCGTCTGCTGGCCGGTGAACTGGACGACGAAATGCCGGGCATTTTCAGCCGACGGTTGAGAAAGGGCACGCTCAAATTTCTCTGTCTGAGCTTGCTTGACGCGCCGCGGCTCGAAGTCGCGCTATATCGGCTCACGCAGTTCTTTCATATCCTCCTCGAAGAATTCACACTCGAATCCACGCAGGACGGCAAGGTCGGCATGGTTCGATTGATCATCGAGCCTCAAGGCCCGGGTGTGAGCGCGCTCGGATGCGAACTGGTGCTGAAGCTGATTCATGGCATCGCATCCTGGCTGATTCGCCAGAAGATTCCGCTGATCGAGGTGAATTTCCAGTTTCCGCGCTCGGCACAGGCGGGCGATCATCTTTACCTGTTTCCCGGCCCGGTGAAGTTCGATCAAGCCATGACGTGTCTTCGCTTCGATGCGAACTATCTCGCGATGCCCATCAGGCAGCGCAAACCGGATCTTCAGGCGTTCCTGAAGCGGGCGCCCGAAGACTGGATATTTGTCACGTTTGCGGACCAGATGGTGTGCCACCAGGTCTGGCGTTACATGGCGGATTGCCTGCCCGCGACACCGACGATCGATCAGGTCGCGCACGCGCTGAATTATTCGACGCGTACGCTCGGCCGGCGTCTGGAAGTCGAAGGCACGACGTTTCAGGCCATCAAGGACGAAGTGCGGCGCGACATCGCGATCCAGCGGCTGACGCACTCCAACGAGACGATCGCGGGAATCGCGTACGACGTCGGGTTCGACAACCCGACTGCATTTCATCGCGCGTTCCGTCACTGGACGGGCAGTACGCCGGCCGCGTATCGCCATACCGAGCGATCCGTCGGCCGGTGACGGCGCAGGCGCCGGGAGCGCGAACGCCGTGCCGCCCGGGTAGCGTCAGCGGGCGCTGAAGCTGGCGACCCGCTTTTCGAGGAACGCCGACGTCCCTTCTCGTTTGTCGTCGGTTGCCGCACAGATCGAGAACAGTGCGCTTTCCAGCAGCATGCCCTGGTCCTGGCTCATGTCGAGCCCGCGGTTGATGGCCTGAATCGCGAATCGGGTCGCGAGCGGCGCGTTGGCGACGATCTGCGCGAGCAGCGCTTCGGCGCGCGCGAGGAGCGCATCGGCCGGCACCACCTCGTTGACGAGGCCGATCCTGTAGGCTTCGGCGGCGTCGATCATGGTCGCGGTGAGGATCAACTGCATTGCGCGGCCCTTGCCGATCAGACGCGGCAGGCGTTGCGTGCCGCCGAACCCCGGGATGACACCGAGCTTCACTTCAGGTTGCCCGAAGTGCGCGCGTTCCGTCGCCAGACGGATCGTGCAGGCCATCGCAAGCTCGCAGCCGCCACCGAGGGCAAAGCCGTTGATCGCCGCGATGACCGGCTTGCCCAGGTTTTCGATCAGATCGAACGTGGTTTGTCCCTGACGCGTGAACGTCGCGGCATCGACGGCGCCGAGCGGCGCGATTTCGCTGATGTCCGCGCCGGCAACGAACGCCTTGTCGCCGGCGCCCGTCAGGATCACGCCGTGAATGGCGGAATCGTCGCGCGCGTCTTCCATGACCGCGCGGATTTCGTCGAGCGTCGCATGGTTCAGCGCGTTGAGCGACTTCGGACGGTTCACGGTGACGTATGCGATGCCCGCGCGCTTTTCGTATGACAGATTCAGAAGAGGTTGCATGAGGGGGGATGATCGAGGGGGAAAGAGGCCGCGGCGATCTGCGCGGCGGCCGTCGGATGCGTCAGCGTTCTTCGGAGCGCAGCGCGAGCAGGCCGAGCAGCACTTCATCGCGGCGGGCGGCCAGTTGGTCGATCGACCGGCCGGCAACTTCTTCCCGAACGCCGACGGTCATTTTCTGCCGTACTTCCGCCGTGATCTGCGGCGAGCCGAGCACTTCCCACCACGCGGTCATCGGGCCGGTGAACTGGTCGAAGAAGTGTTCGATGCCGCCCTGGCCGCCGCCGAGATGGAACAGCATGTTCGGGCCCATCACACCCCAGCGCAGGCCGGGTCCCCAGCACACCGCGGTATCGGCATCCTCGACGCTCACGACGTCCGTGGCGACCAGGTGGACGATCTCGCGCCAGAGCGCGGCCTGCAGGCGGTTCGCGACATGGCCGGGCACTTCCTTGTTGAGCCGGATGGTTTTCTTGCCGAGACTCGTATAGAACGCGATGGTGCGTTCGATGGTGTCCTGCGAGGTCTGCTTGCCGCCGACGATCTCGACGAGCGGGATCAGGTGCGGCGGATTGAACGGATGGCCGATCACGCAGCGCTCGGGGTGGCGTTCGCAGGCCGACTGGATCTCGCTCATCGTCAGGCCGGAAGAGCTCGACGCGATGATCACGTCGGCGGGCAGCGTTTCGTCCAGCAGCGAATAGAGCGCCTGCTTGACGGCAATCCGCTCCGGGCCGTTTTCCTGGACGAGGTCCGCGCCGGCGATGGCGGTCCGCGTATCGGCGGTGAACGTCAGCCGGTCGCGCGACGCGCCGGGGGCGAGACCGAACTTTTCGAGGGCCGGCCATGCGTTGTCGACGTACTGACGGAGCCGGGCTTCGGCATCCGGCGCAATGTCGGTGGCGACGACATCCAGACCCTTCGCGAGAAACAGCGCGGTCCAGCTCGCGCCGATCACGCCGGTGCCGATCACGGCAACACGCTTGATTTGCTTCGACATTTTCAACTCTCCAGAGTCGTTCTTGATGACGCGGGTCGCGGCATCAACGGAATCGATGGTCATGACGCGACGGCGCCAGGTAGTCGTGCACGACTTCGCCCGCACCCAGGGTGAGATCCGTGAGGATGTGCGTCGCCGAGAGCACCTCGAGCACCGGCAGCTGCGCGACGGGCGCAAAGCAGTGCGGATGCAGTTCGAGCGTGGCGGGGCCCGTCCATGCACCCTTGACGACCAGGTCGCTCAGCCGGTACTTGACCAGCTCGCAGATGCGCGGCTTGCCGTCGACGTGCGGAATGATCTTCAGCAGGTAGCCGGGGCCGTCGAGCGAGCGGCGGACTTCTTCCGTGTCGAGCGCCTGATACTTGTAGCCCATCGTGGCCGTCGCGACGCGCACGCCGTTGTAGTCGAGCGTGCCGACGAGCGTATCGCTGCGCACCTCGAGCTTCGGCTGCGCGAGGGTCTTCGGAAAACCGAGGAGCTCGCGTCCCGCCGCAATGCCAGGCAGGTTGTCGAGGTACATCGCGTGGGTGTAGCCGCCCGCGACGCCGTCGAGCGTTACCGGGATGACCTGGCCCGATTCGGTGTAGGAGCCGAGCCCCGACGAGTCCGGCATCTTGATGAATTCGTATTTCACGATCGGTTCGACGATCTTCAGCGGCGCGGGAACGAGCCGCTCGAGCGCGGCGGGATCGGTCCGATACGTGATGATGATGAATTCGCGATCGACGAAGCGATACGGCGGCTTCGCGTAGGCCGGGCCGACGAGCGGCATCGCATAGGCCTGTTCAAGCAATTCCTGTTCGGTCACTTTGTTGTCCTGTCAATTCGAGGGGGAATCGGACGGCTGACGCGTCATGCGCGCGTGCCGTGCTTCGATACGACGCCTTCGGCCAGCAGCCGGGCGATTTCGTCGGCGCCGTAACCGAGGTCGGCAAGCACGCTGTCGCTGTGTTCGCCGAGCTGCGGCGCGGGCCCGGGCGAGACCTTCTGCACACCCGCGACCTGGACGGGGCTGTTCACCGTGTGCGTCGCGCTGCCGGTCGGCTCGGCGAGCGGCACGAAGATGTCGTTCTCGTACATTTGCCGGTCGTTGATGATTTCGTCCGCGATCTGGACGACGCCGTAGATCACGCGGCCTGCGTCGAAGGTCTTCTTCCAGTACTCGAGCGGCTGCCGGGCAAACGCTTCGTCGAGAATCGCGACGAGCGCGGCTGCGTTTTCCGCGCGGGCCGCCTCGTTGGCGAAGCGCGGATCGTCGAGCAGCGCGGGCAACTGCATTGCGTTGACGAGCAGCGGCCAGTCTTTGCTCGCCGGCAGCACGACCAGCAGCCACCGGTCGTCGGCGGTGCGGTACGGGTTCAGCAGCGCATTCGGCGGCGACTTGCGGCCCTGCCGCTCGCGATAGCGTGCGCCGTTGAGCCCGCCTTCGATCCATGCGGCGGCGGCCCATGCGCCTTCGGCGATCAGCGAGGTGCTGACGTGGCTGCCCTTGCCGGTTTTTTCACGTCGGTAAAGGCCTGTCACGATCGCGGAATACAGCGTGCTCGCCGTCGCGTGATCGCCGATGCCCGGCACCGGCAGCGTCGGCGGGCTGTCGCCGTCGCGCGTGACCTGCATCAGGCCGGTGCGCGCCCAGTAGGCGGTGATGTCGAAGCCGGGCTTGTCGGCTTCCGGGCCTTTCGTGCCGTAGCCGGTGAGGTCGGCGTAGACGAGGCGCTCGTTGAGCGGCGCGAGTGCCTCATAGGTGAGGCCGAGCTTTTCCTTGATCTTCGGCGGGAAGTTGACGACGATGACGTCCGCCCATTGCGCGAGGCGGGTGACGATGTCGCGAGCGGCGGGCGACTTGAGGTCGAGGGCGAGGCCGCGCTTGTTGCGGTTGGTCAGTTGCCACGCGTAGTTGTGTTCGCTGATCGGGTTCGGCGGGATCGCATAGAAATGCCGATAGGGGTCGCCCGTGCCGGGCGGCTCCACTTTGATGACCGTGGCGCCGAAATCTGAAAGAATCGTCGTCGCTGCCGGTCCGGCAATGTAGCTGGCGAAATCGACGACCTTCAGGCCGGAAAATATACTCTCGGGGGGTTGCATGGGGCCTCTGGCGAGTGACACGGGGACATATCCGTCAATCGGGACGCGATGTCCGATCGACCTGTCGAGAACGTTATCCGGTCGCCCCGGGCGGTGAAATGGGAGAACTGGGCGTTCCGAATGGAACTTTTCACAACGCCCCGTCGGGCGACGGGTGTCGTTCGGCGCGTGGCGCCGACCCGATTGCCCCTGGATGCGCGTGATGGCGGCCGAGCGCCGCCGAACCGAAAGAAGAGGAAAGATGCATACAGGACATGTCCAGATTCCGGAAACGTCGGCGCTGATGCGGGACAAGATTCGGGAATTGACGCTGAATCCGACAGACGTGATCGATCGGACCTATGCGGCCCTGATTCGCATCGAGGGCTACGAGGATCTGTCAGCCGCGGTCAGGCAGGACATCATGGAGTCGATTGCGTTATCGGAGCGACTGTGGTTCGAGTCCGTATTTACCGGCGCGTTTCCGTCGGACAAGGATCTCGAGGTGTTCCAGGAATGCGGCCGACGGCGCGTCCACCAGGGTATTCCGCTGCCGTCGCTGCTGCGCGCGTTTCGCGTCGGGGTGAGGGAGGTGTGGCGTAGTTGCGCCGAACTCGGCAGCGCGTGCGACGAGTTGCGCGACGAGCTGTTCTTCGTGATCTCGCCGTACCTGATGGATTTCTTCGACGAGATGGCGCAGCTGATGTCGCGTGCCTATCTCGACGAGCAGTATCAGCAGGCGCGCTGGAAGGAGTCGCTGCGCTATCAACTGCATGAAATCATCTTCAACCCCACGGTCGACGACGACGCATTCCGCAAGGCCACCAAGGCGCTGGGGCTCGATCCCACGATGCGCCGAATCGCGATCGCGATCGAATCGGCGCACCTGGACCGCAGTGCGCTGCACGCGGAGGAGGAGACCGACCGACTGGTGCTCGCCGTCGCACGTCACCTGAAAACGCCCCGGGACAGCCTGCTCGACGTCTGGCATCGCGACCGGCTGATCGTATGGGCGCCGTGCCTCCACGACGAATCCGCCAGCGCGAGCGACAGGCGGGTCGCGGGCAGCGTGGCTGCATGGCTCGACAGCGCGTCGTCCGACGCATCGGCCGGCATCGGTCTGGCGAGCACCGGGGCGAAAGGCTGGGCGGCGTCCGCGGAGGAGGCGATTCGCGCGCTGGCGTTCGGCCGGAGCGCAAATGCAGGGCATCGCGCGCATCGCTACTCGGACATCGTCCTCGAGGAGTGCGTGCGCGGCAATGATGGCGCGCTGAACTACCTGCTGTCGTTGATCGATGAACTGGCGGGGGAGCCGGAAATCATTGCGACGCTGGAGACGTTCTTTGCGAACCGGCAACGCCGCAAGGTGACGGCCGCCGCGCTGGATATCCACCCGAACACGCTCGACCATCGGCTCGAACGTGTGGAAAACATTACCGGTGCGAAACTCGACGACGCCGCCTGGATCGCTCGGCTCGAGATCGCGCTGAAGCTGCGGGGCGCACGCGCGTAGCGGCTCGACGCGCGGCGAGGTCTTCGTCGAACCGCCGGCAAATCGAGGCATCAATTGTCATATCACGCGGCCGGCCCGGCCACGAACGCGCGCGGATGACCGTGTCGCGTGCGGCCACCGGCCGCAAGGCTTGTAGCACTCCACGCCAGTTGCCGTGCTGCGCGGCAACGCGTCGCGGCCGCCGGGCGCGACGCGCTTTGCCGCGATTGCCTCGCGCCCGTTTCTCCATTCCTTCTCCATCGGATTGCAGTCGAATCGGCTCAACGTGCGGACGTGTCGGCGGCGGCTGACCGACGGAGCGCGTTCGCCGCACCCGGTATCCGCATCCGGAAGGGGCCGCCGGCAGTGACTGAATCGGTCTCGGAAGTGACAAATCGCGTCAACCTGTGCGCAGGTTTGACGAATCGCATTGATTTGGCGTGTTTTGTCAGTCAATGGGCAGGTTTGGGTATCCGGATAAGCCGGGGCCGAGACTAGGATGAGCGCATCAATCAGACGCGCTCGACCCATAGCGCGTCTTCCCGCGTGTTGTTGCACGCATCACACAATGTGGAGATGTGCGATGAGCTATATCGCCCCGGTCAAAGACATCCTCTTTGCGATCAACGAACTGGCGAACCTGGAGCAGATCGCCACGCTGCCTGGCTTCGAAGATGCAACCGCTGAAACTGCGCAAGCCGTCATTGAGGAGTCCGCGAAATTCTGCGGCGAAGTCGTGGCGCCGCTCAACGTGTCGGGCGACCGGAACGGGACGATCTGGAAGGACGGCGCCGTGACGGCATCGCCGGGCTTCGCCGACGCGTTCCGCCAATTCACGGCAGGCGGCTGGCAAGGTGTGAAGCATCCGGTCGAATTCGGTGGCCAAGGCCTGCCGAAGCTGCTCGCGACGCCGTGTGCCGAGATGCTGGATGCGTCGAACCTCGCCTTTGCTCTGTGCCCGCTGCTGACCGACGGCGCGATCGAGGCGCTGCTGACGGCCGGCACCGACGAGCAGAAGCAACGCTATCTGCCGAAGCTGATCTCGGGCGAATGGACCGGCACGATGAACCTGACCGAGCCGCAAGCGGGCTCGGATCTCGCGCTGGTGCGTTCGCGTGCGGAGCCGCAGGGCGACGGCACGTACAAGGTGTTCGGCACGAAGATCTTCATCACGTGGGGCGAGCACGACATGGCGGACAACATCGTCCACCTGGTGCTGGCGCGCACGCCGAACGCGCCGGAAGGCGTGAAGGGCATTTCGCTGTTCATCGTGCCGAAGTTCCTGGTCAACGAGGACGGCTCGCTGGGCGCACGCAACGACGTGCACTGCGTGTCGATCGAGCACAAGCTCGGGATCAAGGCGAGCCCGACGGCGGTGCTGCAGTACGGCGATAACGGCGGCGCGATCGGCTACCTGGTCGGCGAAGAGAATCGCGGCCTCGAATACATGTTCATCATGATGAACGCGGCGCGGTTCTCGGTCGGCATGCAGGGCATCGGTATCTCCGACCGCGCCTATCAGCAGGCAGTGGAGTATGCGAAGGAGCGCGTGCAGAGCCGCCCGGTCGACGGATCGGCCAAGGAGTCGGTCACGATCATTCATCACCCGGACGTGCGCCGCATGCTCGGCACGATGCGTGCGCTGACGGAAGGCGCACGGGCACTGGCGTATGTGGCGGCCGCACATAGCGATCTCGCGCACGGCCACCCCGACGAAGCGACGCGCGCGCGGAACGAGGAGATTTACGAATTCCTGGTGCCGATCGTCAAGGGCTGGAGTACCGAGGCATCGCTGGAAGCGACGAGCCTGGGCGTGCAGGTGCACGGCGGGATGGGGTTCATCGAGGAAACGGGCGCGGCGCAGTACTACCGCGACGCGCGCATCCTGACCATCTACGAAGGCACGACGGCGATCCAGGCGAACGACCTCGTGGGTCGCAAGACGTTGCGCGACGGCGGCGCGGTGGCCTCGGCCCTGCTCGCCGAGATCGGCAAGACCGTCGACGCGCTTGCGGCCGTGCAAGGTGCGCCGTTCGAATCGATGCGTCGACAGCTCGAGGCGGGTGCGCAGGCACTGAAGACGGCGGTCGAGCATGTCGTCGCGAATACGAAGCGCGATCCCAATGGCGTGTTCGCCGGTAGCGTGTCGTATCTGAAGCTGGCCGGCATCGTGCTGAGCGGGTGGCAGATGGCGCGTGCAATGCTGGTCGCGTCGCACAAGCAGGCGGAGGACCCGTCGTTCTACGGCGCCAAGATCGCTACCGCGCAGTGCTTCGCGGAATTCATCCTGCCGCAGGCGCTGGGGTTGAGCGCATCGATCGTCAGCGTGAAGGGCGGGGAAGGCATCCTGGCCCTGTCGGAAGACCAGTTCTGAACTGGGCACCATCATGGAAGCGATAGATCGTGGTACGCACCGTACGGCCGAACTCGTTCAGCAGTACGGCCCGCGCGAATCGATGGAATACGACGTCGTGATCGTCGGCGGCGGCCCCGCCGGGCTGTCGGCGGCGATCCGGCTCAAGCAGCTGGCCGCCGAGAAAGGCACCGAAATCGGCGTGTGCGTGCTCGAGAAGGGCTCCGAGATCGGCGCGCACATCCTGTCGGGCGCGGTGATGGACCCGCGCGCGATCACCGAACTGTTCCCCGACTGGAAGGAACGCGGCGCGCCGCTCGACGTCGAGGTGACGGAAGACCGCTTCCTGTTCCTGTCCGAGAAAAGCGCGGTCACCACGCCGAACTGGGCGCTGCCCGCCAACTTCCAGAACCACGGCAACTACGTGATTTCGCTGGGTAACGTGACCCGCTGGCTGGGCCAGCAGGCCGAAGCGCTGGGCGTCGAGATCTTCCCCGGCTTCCCGGCCGCCGAGATTCTCTACAACGACGACGGCTCCGTGAAAGGCGTCGCGACCGGCAACATGGGCGTGGGCAAGGACGGCGAGCCGACCGAGAACTTCCAGCTCGGCATGGAACTGCACGCGAAGTACACGCTGTTCGCCGAAGGCTGCCGCGGCCACCTCGGCCGCCAGCTGATCTCGAAGTTCAAGCTCGACGCGAATGCCGATCCGCAGGCGTACGGGATCGGCATCAAGGAGCTGTGGGAAATCGACCCCGCGAAGCACAAGCCGGGCCTCGTGATCCACACGGCCGGCTGGCCGCTGAAGTCGGACACCTACGGCGGCTCGTTCCTGTATCACATGGACAACAACCAGGTCGTGGTCGGCTTCGTGGTGGGCCTGGGCTACACGAACCCGTACCTGTCGCCGTTCGAGGAATTCCAGCGCTACAAGACGCACCCGTCGATCCGTGCGTTCCTGGAAGGCGGCAAGCGCGTGTCGTACGGCGCGCGCGCGATCACGGCGGGCGGGCTGCTGTCGCTGCCGAAGACGGTGTTCCCGGGCGGCGCGCTGATCGGCGACGACGCGGGCTTCCTGAACGCGTCGCGGATCAAGGGCAGCCACGCGGCGATCAAGACCGGCATGCTGGCCGCCGACGCCGCGTTCGACGCGGTGCAGGCGGGCCGCCAGTCGGACGAGCTCAATGCGTACCCGGATGCGTTCAAGCAATCGTGGCTGTACACGGAGCTGTACCGCGCGCGCAACTTCAAGCAGTGGATGGCGAAGGGCCTGTACCTCGGTACGCTGATGGTCGGGCTCGAGCAGAAGGTGATGGGCGGCAACGTCCCGTGGACGCTGCATCACAAGCACGCGGACCACGAGATGCTGAAGCCGGCGTCGCAGTGCGAGCCGATCGAGTACCCGAAGCCGGACGGCAAGCTGACGTTCGACCGGCTGTCGTCGGTGTTCATCTCGAACACGAACCATGAAGAGAACCAGCCGGCGCACCTGACCCTGAAGGATGCGAACGTGCCGGTGAACGTGAACCTGCGCACGTATGCGGGGCCGGAAGGGCGTTTCTGCCCGGCAGCGGTGTACGAGTTCGTGAAGAACGACGACGGCAGCGATCGCCTCGTGATCAACGCGCAGAACTGCGTGCACTGCAAGACCTGCGACATCAAGGACCCGACGCAGAACATCGTGTGGGTCACGCCGGAAGGCGGTGGCGGGCCGAATTACCCGAACATGTAACGCATCGCGCCAGTGGGACTGGATGACATGAGCGGCTACCCGGTGCTGGTCGATGTTCTTCGCGCACGCATAGACGAGCGCCGCATGGAGCGGTAACACGCATCCATGTGAAATCGTAAAAGGTGGCGGGGGCCGCGTAGTCCAGGTTTGTCTTCCCGATGCCCCTGGTGAATGTGGTGGTGTTGATATTCAGGAGAATGCCTTGAAGATTTTTGTTGCAGTAAAGAGAGTCGTTGACGCGAACGTCAAAGTCGGCGTGAAGTCGGACAACACGGGTGTCGACATCGCGAACGTGAAGATGTCGATGAACCCGTTCGACGAAATCGCGGTGGAAGAAGCGGTGCGCCTGAAGGAAGCGGGCGTCGCGACCGAAGTGATCGCGGTGTCGGTGGGCGTGACGCAAGCGCAGGAAACGCTGCGCACGGCGCTGGCGATCGGCGCGGATCGCGCGATCCTCGTCGAATCGAACGACAGCGTCGAGCCGCTGGCCGTCGCGAAGATCCTGAAGGCGCTGGTCGACAAGGAACAGCCGCAGTTGGTGATCCTCGGCAAGCAGGCGATCGACGACGATTCGAACCAGACGGGCCAGATGCTGGCCGCGCTGGCCGGCCTGCCGCAAGCGACGTTCGCGTCGAAGGTGACGGTGGCCGACGGCAAGGCAACGGTTGCACGCGAAGTCGACGGCGGCGCGGAAACGCTGTCGCTGACGCTGCCGGCGGTCGTGACGACCGACCTGCGCCTGAACGAGCCGCGCTACGTGACGCTGCCGAACATCATGAAGGCGAAGAAGAAGCCGCTGGAAACGGTGAAGCCGGAAGACCTCGGCGTGGACGTCGCGCCGCGTCTGAAGACGCTGAAGGTGGCCGAGCCGCCGAAGCGCGCGGCCGGCGTGAAGGTGCCGGACGTGAAGACGCTGGTCGAGAAGCTGAAGACCGAAGCCAAGGTGCTGTAAGAGGGAGCGGAAAGAAATGACGATTCTGGTGATTGCAGAACACGACAACGCGTCGATCAAGGCCGCGACGCTGAACACGGTGGCGGCGGCAGCGAAGATCGGTGGCGACATTCACGTGCTGGTCGCAGGCCACAATGCGCAAGGCGCAGCCGACGCGGCAGCGAAGATCGCGGGTGTATCGAAGGTGCTGCTGGCCGACGCGCCGCAACTCGAAGCAGGTCTCGCGGAAAACGTCGAAGCGACCGCGCTGAACATCGCGAAGGACTATTCGCACATCCTCGCGCCGGCAACGGCTTACGGCAAGAACATCGCGCCGCGTATCGCCGCGAAGCTGGACGTCGCGCAGATCTCGGACATCACGGCGGTTGACAGTGCCGACACGTTCGAGCGCCCGATCTACGCGGGCAACGCGATCGCGACGGTGCAGTCGAGCGACCCGATCAAGGTCATCACGGTGCGCGCGACGGGTTTCGATCCGGTTGCAGCGGAAGGCGGCAGCGCAGCGGTCGAGAAGATCGAGGCGGCGGCAGACGTCGGCAAGTCGCAGTTCGTGAGCCGTGAAGTGACGAAGCTGGACCGTCCGGAGCTCACGAGCGCGAAGATCATCGTGTCGGGCGGCCGCGGTCTGGGCAGCGGCGAGAATTACACGAAGGTGCTGGAGCCGCTGGCGGACAAGTTGAGCGCGGCACTCGGCGCATCGCGCGCGGCAGTCGACGCCGGCTACGTGCCGAACGACTACCAGGTCGGCCAGACCGGCAAGATCGTCGCACCGCAGCTGTACATCGCGGTGGGCATCTCGGGTGCGATCCAGCATCTGGCCGGCATGAAGGATTCGAAGGTGATCGTCGCGATCAACAAGGATCCGGAAGCGCCGATCTTCAGCGTGGCCGACTACGGCCTCGTCGGCGATTTGTTCGCGCTCGTGCCGGAGCTCGTGAACGAGCTCGGCTGATCACTTCGGGATTGGCTCGCTCCATTCGGTTCCGGACGCGATGATCGTGTCCGGAACCGCAGGGCCCCGGAATCCGGCGCATCCCGGTCGACCGCCGGCTGTCGGCCGGACATTCAGAATGATCCGGAAGAGATAGGGTTTGGAAGCAAGGGCGCCGGGAAGTGATGGCGGTCGATAACTTCGGAATACTATCTGAACAAAAAAATAACCGATTTCGCACACACGCGTACCGTATGCATTCAATCCCCTTTGTTACTTTATCCGTATGGACGCCAGTGTTATTCGGCGTCGCCGTTCGCTGCGCGGGATCGGATGGCCGCCCGACGCTGACGCGCATGCTGGCGCTCGTGGGCGCACTGGCCGGGCTTGTGGCCACGATGCCGCTGCTGTTTGAATTCGATACGCAAGCGCCGGCGATGCAGTTCGTGGAGAACCGGCCCTGGCTGGCAACGCTCGGAATAAGCTGGCGAGTGGGCGTGGATGGTGTGTCGCTCTGGATGGTCGTATTGACCGCGCTCACGACGCTGTTGATCGTGGGCGCATCATGGCAGGCCGTTACGACACGCGTCGCCCAGTATTTCGGCGCTGTGCTGATCCTCTCCGGATTGATGGTCGGCGTGTTCGTGTCGCTCGACGGGATGCTGTTCTTCGTGTTTTTCGAATCGACGCTGATTCCGCTGTATCTCCTGATCGGGGCGTGGGGCGGCAAGCGCCGTTCGTATGCGGCCGTGAAGTTCTTCTTCATGTCCTTCGCAGGCTCGCTCCTGCTGCTGGCCTCGATGCTGTATCTATTCAGCCTCTCCCATACTTTCGACATGCACGTCTGGCATGAGATGAAGCTCGATCTCGTGCCGCAGTTGCTGATTTTCTGCGGGTTTCTCGCCGCCTTCGCGGTGAAGCTGCCGATGTGGTCGGTCCACGGCTGGCTGAAAGACGCCTACGCGGAGGGGCCGATCGGCGCGGCAATCATGCTGGGGATGGTCAAGATCGGCGGATACGGGTTCCTGAGGTTCATGCTGCCGATTGCCCCGGACGCGAGCCGCGTGCTCGCGCCGGCAATGATCGCGCTATCGTTGTTTACCGTCATCTATGCGAGTCTCATCGCATTGGTCCAGACGGAACTGAGCGCCTTGCTGGCGTACTCGACGATTGCGCACATGGGGCTCGTCACGCTCGGCTTGTTCCTGTTCAACCAGCTTGCCGTCGAAGGTGCGATCGTCCAGATGATTTCATACGGCCTCGTTTCGGGAGCGCTGCTGATCTGCCCCGGGATGTTGTACGAACGGACGCAGACACGTTCGCTCGATGCGCTCGGTGGCGTCGCGAACGTCATGCCCCGCTATGCGACCCTGGCAGTGCTGTTTTCGATGGCCAATCTCGGGCTGCCGGGCACCTCGGGATTCGTTGGCGAGTTTCTTGTGATCATGGGCGCGATCAAGGCGAACTTCTGGATCGGGGGCGCTGCTGCACTGACGCTCGTTCTCGGTGCGGCCTACACGCTGCGTGGTGTCAGGCGGGTCATATTCGGCGCCGTGAAGAACGAGCGAGTTGCGCGACTCACGGATCTTGGCCGGAGGGAGCGTGCACTGCTCGTTCCGCTGGCCGTCATCGTCCTCGGGCTGGGTGTGGCACCCAGGTACTTCATCGCGACCCTGGAGCAGACGACATCGGCCGTCGTTCAGGATTCGATGCGATCCAAGCTCGCGGAAACGTCACACCTTGGTGAGCGCACGGCGGTTCGCTAGCACAGCCATTTGCGTCCGTTTCGCGGCAAGCGAGCGTAGTCACCGAGGGCTCCGCCGATTCGAAACACTTCATGTTCCAGCGTACGCAAGCGACGTATGGCACGGGTAACGCGCGACGTTTTCCGAGCGGGATTGCCGTCGAAGTGAAACACGTTGCGAATGCGTAGCGGCAATTGACCTGTTGTGCCGATGTCCGGAGAGGCGAGCACGCCTGTGGTCAGCCGCGCTCGATACGTCGGAATGGCAAAGGATAGGGACTGCCGGGCCGGTCGGCCCGGCAGTCACGGCAACGGCGGCCTTAGTTTGCGTCTCGCCGCAGGGCAAGGAGACCGAGCAGCACTTCGTCGCGTCGCGCCGCGAGCTGATCGATCGACTGGCCGGCGACCTCCTCATGAACGCCGGCAATCACCTTCTGACGAAGTTCGGGCGTGATCTTCGGCGAACCGAGCACGTTCCACCACGCGGTCATCGGGCCGGTGAACTGGTCGAAGAAGTGTTCGATGCCGCCCTGGCCGCCGCCGAGATGGAACAGCATGTTCGGGCCCATGATGCCCCAACGCAGGCCCGGCCCCCAGCACACTGCGGTATCCGCGTCCTCGACGCTCACGACGTCTTCCGAGATCAGATGCACGATCTCGCGCCAGAGCGCGGCCTGAAGACGGTTGGCGACGTGGCCGGGCACTTCCTTGTTGAGCTGGATGGTTTTTTTTCCCAGGCTCGTATAGAACGCGGTTGCCCGTTCGATCGTTTCCCGTGACGTCTTCGCGCCGCCGACGATTTCGACGAGCGGAATCAGGTGCGGCGGATTGAACGGATGGCCGATCACGCAGCGCTCGGGATGGCGCTCGCAGGCCGACTGGATCTCGCTCATCGTCAGGCCCGAAGAGCTCGACGCGATGATTGCGTCCGGCGCCAGAATGGCGTCGAGATGCTTGTAGAGATCCTTCTTGAAGTCGATCCGCTCGGGGCCGTTTTCCTGCACGAAATCACTGCCGGTAACCGCTTCGTCGAGATTGGCGGTGAACTGCAGCCGCTCCCGGGATGCATTCGGCGCGAGCCCGAACTGCTCGAGAGCGGGCCAGGCCGCATCGATGAATGCGCGGAGTTTCGGCTCGGCATCCGGGGCGATGTCGGTCGCCACGACATCCAGGCCCTTGGCCAGAAACAGCGCGGCCCAGCTGGCGCCGATGACACCGGTGCCGATGATGGCCACGCGTTTGATTTCCTTGCTCATGGATTTTGATCCTTCGAATGGAGTGGGTTCAGACGAACGCGCTGAAGCCGGTAACGGCCTTGCCGACGATCAGGTGATTCATTTCGCGCGTGCCTTCGTACGAGTAGAGTGCTTCCGCGTCGGCGAAGAAACGTGCGACGTTGTAGTCGAGAACGATGCCGTTGCCGCCGAAGATCTCGCGCGCCCACGCAACGGTTTCGCGCATGCGGCTCGTGCAGAACGCCTTGGCCAGCGACGACTGCTGGTCGAGCAGCTTGCCTTCGTCCTGCAACTCGGCGAGCCGGAC
Organism: Burkholderia sp. HAN2018; assembly: GCF_024704855.1. Classification (NCBI taxonomy): domain Bacteria; kingdom Pseudomonadati; phylum Pseudomonadota; class Betaproteobacteria; order Burkholderiales; family Burkholderiaceae; genus Burkholderia; species Burkholderia sp. HAN2018. Next base: position 34,353 of record NZ_QOBB01000034.1, read on the forward strand.
GACCATGCATTGCGACGCAGTGATATTGCCGAGCATCTTGGCGAGGTGGTCCTGGATCATCTGGAACGACGCGATCGGGCGGCCGAACTGCTCGCGGGTCTGCGCGTAACGCAGCGCGTGCTCATAGGCGCCCATGCTGCAACCGACGGCTTCCCACGCAACGTATTGACGGGTGAGACGCAGCACGCGTGCGGTGTCGCGAAACGACACGTCGCCCTGGAGGCGGTTCTCTTCGGGAACCCGGCAGTTGTCGAGCGTGATCACGCCGTTCTGTACGACGCGAAGTGCGATCTTGTTCTCGATTTTTTCGACGGAGAAGCCGGGGGTCGTCTTGTTCTCGACGATGAATCCCTTGACCTGATTGTCGTCGACATCGCGTGCCCAGATGATCGAGATGTCGCACCACGGCGAGTTGCCGATCCACCGCTTCTGGCCGTTGAGCACCCACGTATCGCCTTCGCGCTTGGCCGTGGTCAGCAGGCCGCCGCCGGCACCCGATCCGACCAGCGGCTCGGTCAACCCGAAGCACCCGATCTTCTCCAGCCGTGCCATCGGGGGCAGCCATTTCTGTTTCTGCTCCTCCGATCCGCCGAGATAGATCGACCCCATGGCCAGGCCGCTATGGACGCCGTAGAAAGTCGAGATGGACGAGTCGACACGCGCGAGTTCCATCGCGATGAAGCCGTCGAGAAGCGTGCTGCCGCCGGCGCAGCCGTAGCCTTCGAATCCGACGCCGACGATGTTGAGGTCCCTGATTTCGGGAATCAACTCGAACGGGAACGCATCCGCGGCCCAGAACTTGTTGATTACCGGCGCAACGCGTTCTTCCATGAACGTGCGCACGCGCTTCAGCAGTGCGCGTTCGTCCTCGCTCAGGAACTCGCGAATCAGGTAGAAATCGCTATCGGGGGCCGGAAGCGGGTGGTTGGGCTTCGAGGGGGCGGTCATGATGATGTCCTTGATACGGTTTCAGGATGCGTTCGCGGGTGCTTGCAGATAGTCGTGGACGACTTCCGCGCCCGCGATCGTCAGATCGGTGAGGATGTGGACGGCGGACAGCACCTCGAGCACCGGCAGCTTGGCGACCGGCGCGAAACAATGCGGATGCAGTTCCAGGGAGGCGGGCCCGGTCCACGCACCCTTCACGGTGATGTCGCTCACGTAATACTTGACCAGCTCGCAGACGCGGGCCGAGCCGTCGACGTGCGGCAGGATCTTCAGCAGGAAGCCGGGCGCTTCGAGCGTCTTCTTGACAGCGGCAAGATCCAGCGGCTCGTACTTGTATCCCATGGTCGCGGTCGCGACCCGCACGCCGTTGTAGTCGAGCGTGCCCACCAGCGCGTCGTTGCGGATTTCGAGCTTCGGCTGGGCCAGTACCTTCGGAAAGCCGAGCAATTCGCGGCCGGAAGCGATGCCGGCTTCGCTGTCGAGGTACATCGCATGCGTGAAGCCACCGGGTGCGCCGTTGAACGATACGGGGACGACCTGGCCCGATTCGGTGTAGGAACCGAGGCCGCTCGAGTCCGGCATCTTGATGAACTCGTATTTGACGATCGGTTCGGTCGGAAGCAGCGGAGCGGGTACCACACGAGCCAGCGCTTCGGGATCGGTGCGATAGGTGATGATGATGAATTCGCGATCGATGAACCGGAACGGCGGCTTCGGATAAGCCGGGCTGCCGATCGGCATGGCATACGCGTGAGCGCGGATTTCGTCTTCAGTCATGAAAGGCTCCGTGTGTGCGGCTGGCATCGGCCAGCCGGTGGGGGTTGCCAGGGGAGGCATTCAAGCCATGTGGCCGCGCGATGTGTCAGGTCTGGTCGCCGAAGCGGGCGACCACGCCTGCATCCTGCAGACGGGCGATCTCGGCATCGTCGAAGCCCATTTCGGCCAGGATCTCCGTGCCGTGTTCGCCGAGATGCGGCGCCGCGACGGGCTTGACCTTCTGCTGACTCGCGATATGGATCGGATTGCTGACCGTCTTCGTGGCAGGTTGTCCCGGCACCTCGAGCGGCACGACGATCCCGTTGATCTCGAGTTGCGGATCGTTGATGATTTCCTCGGCGATCTGAACGACACCGAAAATCACGCGCTCGGCGGTGAGCGCCTGTTTCCAGACGGTCAGCGTTTGACCGGCGAACAACGGATCGAGGATGTCGACCAGCGCGGCCGCGTTTTTCACGCGCAATTGCTCGTCGGCGAAGCGGGGATCGTCCAGAAGTTCGGGCCTGTTGATTGCACGGACGAAGGGCGCCCACTCCTTGCGTTGCGCAGCGACCAGCAGGATCCAGCGCCCGTCACTCGTCTGGTACGGATTGAGCAGCGCATTCGGCGGGCTTTTGCGATCATGCTGCGGGAAGAACTTGCCGCCGTTGAGTCCGCCTTCGACCCATGCCGCCGCGGCCCAGATGCCATTGGCGATCAGGGAAGTCGTGACGTGGCCGCCCTTGCCGGTCTTGGTGCGCTCGTAAAGTGCAGTGACGATCGCGGCGTAGAGGGTCGTCGCTGTCGCGTGATCGCCGATGCCGGGAATGGGAAGCGTCGGCGGGCTACCGGCGTCGTGGGTGACTTCCATGAGGCCGGAACGTGCCCAGTACGCGGTGACGTCGAAGCCCGGGGTATCGGCTTCCGGACCCTGCGCGCCGTAGCCGGTAATGTCGGCGTAGATCAACTTCGGGTTGAGCGGCGCGAGATCTTCGTAGGTGACGCCCAGCGCGGCCCGCACGCGCGGCGGGAAATTGACGACCAGGACGTCGGCCCAGCGAACGAGGCGCGTCAGCACTTCGCGCGCCCCTTCCGACTTGAGATCGAGCGCGATGCTGCGCTTGTTGCGGTTCGTCAACTGCCACGCGTAGTTCGTATCGGCGACGGGGTTCGGGGGAATGATCGAAAAGAAGCGATAGACGTCCCCGGTGCCGGGCGGTTCGATCTTGATGACATCCGCGCCGAAGTCGGCGAGGATCGTCGTGGCCGCGGGGCCGGCAATGTAGCTCGCGAGGTCGAGTACCTTGAGGCCTGAAAACACGTGTTTTCCGTCTGACATGGAAGTGTTCCGAATTCGAGGTTGAGAGAGAGGAGCGGCGTCGATGGGGCGTGCCCCGATTGCCGCTCCGGGCGAAGGTGCCGGTGCGGGTCAGCGCCCGTGAAATACAGGCGCGCGCTTCTCGAGAAAGGCCGTGGTGCCCTCTTTTTTGTCGTCGGTCGCGGCGCACAGCGCAAACAGTTTTCCTTCCAGCGCCAGTCCTTCCGGCATCGCCGCATTCAAACCGAGGTGGGCGGCGTCCATCGCATACGCGACGGCCAGTGGCCCATTGGCGGCGATTTGCGCCAGGATCGTCTCTGCGCGGGCAATCAGCTGGTCGGCTGCCACGACTTCATTCACCAAGCCGATCCGATATGCCTCTTCTGCCGACACCATTTCTCCGGTGAGGATGAGTTGCAGCGCGATACCCTTGCCGACGAGGCGCGGCAGTCGCTGGGTACCGCCGAAACCGGGAATGAGCCCGAGCCGGACCTCGGGTTGGCCGAACTTCGCGCCGGGACTCGCGAGCCGGATCGTGCAAGCCAGCGCGGTCTCGCATCCGCCGCCGAGCGCGAGGCCGTTCACCGCGGCGATGACGGGCTTGCCGAGACGTTCGATGAAGTCGAGCAGCGCCTGCCCGGCACGTGTGCGCTGCTCGGCCTCGACAGGCGTGGCATTGGCCAGTTCGCCGATATCGGCGCCGGCGATGAAGGCACGGTTGCCTGCACCGGTGAGGATGACGCCGCGAATCGATGCATCGTTACGCGCATCCGTGAATGCCGCATGCAGTTCCTCGATCGCCCGTTGGTTCAACGCGTTCATCACGTCGGGACGGTTCAATGTCACATAGGCGACCGACGCCTTCTTTTCGTAGAGCAGTGTGCTGAAAATTGGAAGTGACAGGCTATTGGGCATGGAACGGATTTCTCCAGAAGAAGGCACGCGATGATTCCTGGCCTGCGGTAATCGGAAGAGGCGAACGAATCGTCTCGTGGTGGCGTCTTGCGGCGCCGAGAAACGGGTGGAAGAAGAGGGTCAGAGGTCCTGGATCCGGGTGTGCTCGACCGCGGAGGCCAGGATCATGAAATGTCGGTTGACGGGTTTCGATTGCAACCGCGCGTGAATCGGCCGATAGACGAGGTCACCGACGTGGATGGTGCAGTGCGACAGCGCACAAGTGCCGGGCACTTTGGCGATACGGAGCTTCCACATCTGGTCACCGTAGTGGCACGCGGTTGGATCGCGCCAGGATACGTAGATGGTCGAGTCGCTTTTGCGGCCCAATATGCGGACGGTGGGGGCAGACGTCGCTTCATCCGGATGACGACTTCGCCCGCCGACGGCGGCGGAAGACGACGAGTGGTCGCTACGCCGGTTACCGCCGTCGAGCATGCCAACCGTGTGTGTCCAGATCGCGTTACCGGGTACGCCACTATCCATCCATGCGACTCCTCTTACCGCGGTTCATTCAAGTAAGTGGTGCTGACTAAGATCGATCTTAAGGTGACGCTGATCCGATGCATATGTGGGATCTCACAACGGAGTTAGCTCTTTTTCCAATTCACATGCGATCGACGAACGAATGCCGGCCGCGGAGGGCCGGTCGCTCGCCAGGCATGAATAATCAGGAGAATGTCGCGACTGCGCGAAGCGTGGCGCAGATGGCGGATGGCCGTGCGGCGCACGGCGCTCCGTAAGGGTCGATACCGACTCGCGGGCCGGTATCCGGTGTGCGGGGACTATCGGGAAGAGGGGGAGCGATGCAGCGCGTGCGCTATCGCTGTGAAATCGGCCTGAATCACGGCGAATATGAAGGCGGTGGACATGCCGAACAGGAGTACGCCGTCAGACGATTCGATCGCACCGAGCATCCGCCAGTTTTCCGTCAAGGAAAGGCCCGACGCGCCGCGTGTCGCCATGGTGTCGATCGAGAAGAACAGTGCGTCGCCGAACGAGTTCAGTGCCTTGAGTTGAACGAACACGACGGCCCACAGAGCCGACTCCAGCGTATGAAGCAGGCCGAGCGCGATGCAGATGAAGGCAACGATGACGACGAGTTTGCGCAGTTGCACATGAATGGTATCGCGCTGCATGTCGAGCACGCCGCGAAGTCGACGCGCGACGACAGCGAGCCATACCATCGCCGCTGCGTGAAGCAGAATGTTGGCCATGCCGAGAAGAATGCCGATCGTCCAGCTTTCCATGGAGATATTCGAGTACGGAGGGGGAGAATGAAAAAATGGTGTCGCGCATCGCTTGATGCTTTCGTCACCTGGCCGCGCCGCGCAGCTTGATCGCGATATCGAGCTTCGAGATCCAGCCGGCGTCGTCGAGGCGTGCCCCGACGATGTTCTCGATGCGTTCGAGGCGATAGTTGAGCGTGTTCGGATGGATGCCCAACACGCTCGCGGTTGCCTTTCGTCGCTGCAGCTGGTCGAAGTAAGTTCGAAGGGTTTCGAGCAGATCGGGTTCGCCCGCCAGTTGTTCGACCAGGGACGTGAGGTAAGTCAGCGTGCGTTTCGTGCCACGTATGCTCTCCTCGACCGCGATCTCGGAATAGAGGCGCACGCGCGCCTCGTCGAGATGGCTTCGGCCGAAGCTGAGCGCCCGGCTCGCTTCGTCGGCCGACATGGCCCAGCCCGATGCACCTTCGCCCGGCAGACCGACGCCGATCGCCCTGACTTCGGGCAACGTGTCCGCGATCGATGCGATTTGCCTGGCCATCTGACTATCGTTCGCACCGGTCGTCTCTCCGAAGCGCTCCGGTATCCACATGAGCAACTGCCCGCGAAACCAGATGTCGAAAATATCGTCGACAGGGACTCTGAGGCGCCGGGCGGCAGCCGCAACGATGCGGTCGATCTCGGTCTTGAAGGTGGCCGAATTGCTGTCGATCGATTCGACGTCGATGGCCAAAGCCACTCTCGGGATTGTCACGTCGAGGCGTAGCGCCGCCGCCGTTTTATTGAACGCATCGGTATCGTCGGGGAAATTGAAGATGATGCCGTGCAGCTGATAGCGCAGCGATTCGCGCCAGCGCGCCTGCCTGTACTGCTCCTCCAGAAAGGTCTGCGCGATTTCCTGCGACATGTTGTCGAAGAACTCCAGCAGATAAGGGGAGATTCGAAGCAGGAGTTCGTTGCGAAGCGCGCCGTCGTTCTCGGCCACTCCGATATAGAAGCACCACAGTTCGCGGGATCCGAGCCGGAATGCGCGGAGCAGTGCTTCGAGCGGAACACCCTGATAGACGCGTCGGCGTCCGTATGCCCGGAACCCTTCAAGCGCATCCTCGGACGGCATCTTGCCCGACATGAGGCTGTCGAGCCAGAGTTTCGACGACAGGACGATCGAGTCCCGGATATCGAGCTTTGTCGTCGAATCGAGGTCGGCATAGGGCTTGATGTTCATCAACGCCTTGTACACACGTTCAACGAATGCGGCGTTATTTTCGGCGACGTTGGCGGTCCACCGGCGCAAGGCCGGGGAAATGTCGGGGATGGAAATTGTCATACGATTTGACTCCTGGCGAAGGCCCCGAGCAATCGGGCAGTGCTCCGATATGCGTGAGCGGTACGTGCGGGGCGATCGTGCTGCTGAACCAACTAAACAAAGGATTACGAAACAGGGTGGGAACAGGGCAAGTGTGTTTGTGCGCCGTGAAGCCGGCCATGCCGATGCAGTTGGCCGGGAAGGTGACGTGGATGGAGACCGTGAACGCGAACTGCGGCAGCGCGAGATGAAGTGCGTCGAATATCTCCATCACCACGTTGTCTCAATTTCGAATTGACGTTCTTATAATCAAGAGCGGTACGCAAAGTCAACGTAAATATCTGGATTGCAAAATTTATATGCTACGGCGCGGCGGGCGAGTGAAGGCCCGTCGATCCTTGTGTGAAGGGCGTGCCGCGAGTTTTGCAGATGAGAGATGGTCGAGGCGTTGTGATTATCCACAAAGGGATTTGTGTGAAATCACAGTATTGTGAAAGACCACAATCGCAATATGATGTTTCACCATTTCATCGGCCGATTACCGCGATTACCATCAACAGCCGAATCGCACACTGCGCGTGCCGGGCCCGGTAAGGACTCCCGCTCAAACAGACGAAAGGCATCCGGCTCCGGTCATTGCGCGTCCGTCCGGGCTTCCGTCCGCCGCGTTCGTTCGATCGTCGAATCAATCTTGCGTCATGTCGTCATGCCGCTTTCGCCCGTTGCCTTGAGTCATTTGCCGATGCGTCTGTCTATCGCCCTGAGTTTTGCTTCGATCGCGGCCAGCCTGCTGCTCGAAGGATGTGCAGCCGCGCCGTCGGTCGCCGTATTCGGCGCAGCGTTTCCGGACTGGCTGTTCTGCATCGTCGGCGGCGTGCTCGGGACGACGGTCGTTCACGTCGTGCTGGGCAAGCGCGGCAAGCGCGCGCTGCTCGCGCCGCTGGCGATCAGCTATCCCGCGCTCGCCGCAGCGCTCGCGATGGCGTTCTGGCTGCTTTTCTTTCCCCACTGATCTCGCGTACCGTTATGTCCGACGCTTCCGGCGCATCGCGCAAAAAGTCCCTGCCTGCATGGCTCATCGTGATTGCCGCGCTGGTGCTGCTCGGCGTTGTCGTGTGGCGTCTCGACCAGTCGCCGACGACCGACGACGCATACGTCTACGCGGACACGATCAACGTCGTGCCGGAAGTCAACGGCAAGATCGTCGAGATGCCGGTGCGCGACAACCAGACGGTGAAGCAGGGCGACCTGCTGTTCCGGATCGATCCCCGGCCGTACCAGGACGCGCTGAACCAGGCGCGCGCACGGCTGGTGACGCTCGACAAGCAGATCGGGCTGACGCAACGCACGGTCAATGCGCAGCAGTACAACGCGGATTCCGTCAAGGCGGCGGTCGAACGCTCGCGCGCGCAGGCTGCGCAGGCAGCCGACACGCTGCACCGGATGGAGCCGCTGCTCGCGCCGGGCTACACGTCGGCGGAGGACGTCGACCGGGCGCGAACCGCGCAGCGCGCGGCGCAGGCGGAACTGAACGCGGCGATGCTTCAGGCGCAGCAGGCATCCGCGGCGGTGAGCGGCGTGGACGCGCTGGTCGCGCAGCGTGCGGAAGTCGAGGCGCAGATCGCGATCGCCGAACTGAATCTCGAGTACACCGAAGTTCGTGCACCGTTCGACGGACGGGTGGCTTCTTTGCGCACGACGGTCGGCCAGTTCGCTTCCGCGCTCAAGCCGGTCTTTACGCTGATCGACACGCGTCATTGGTACGTGGTGGCGAATTTTCGCGAAACTGATCTGAAAGGCGTGCGCGCAGGAATGCCGGCCACGGTCTATCTGACCAGCGACACCGGCAAGCGCTTCGGCGGCACGATCGATTCGATCAGCTACGGCGTGCTGCCCGACGACGGCGGCGTGGTGCTGGACGGGCTGCCGCGCGTGGCGCGCAGCATCAACTGGGTGCATGTGTCGCAGCGTTTCCCGGTCAAGATCGCGGTGCGCGACCCGGATCCGAACCTGTTCCGGGTCGGCACCTCGGCGGTCGCGACGCTCAGGCGCGACGCTGCTGCGCACGACACGGCACGGTGAGCGCGGCATGAGCACCGCGCAATTCTCGCCGAGCCGTCTGCAGCGCTTCGCGGGCTTCATCGGCGGAGAGATTCGTTCGTACCCGGGGCGCATGAACGTGATGCTGCGCTGCGTGCTCGCCAGCGCAATCGTCATCGTTGCGTCGATGGCGCTGGAGGTGCCGTTGCTGGCGGTGTCGCTGATCGTGGTGTTCTTCGTGACGCAGGCGAACGTCGTGGTGACGCGCCTGATCGGCGTCCTGTTCGTCGTCGGTTCGACACTCGCCGTCGGCAGTTCGATCCTGGTGTTCAAGTTCACCTACGACTATCCGCTGTTGCGGATACTGCTGGCAGGTGCGCTGTTTTTCTTCAGCGTCTACATGATGCGGGTCGCGAAGATCGGCGTGGTGTTCTTCATCGTCGCCATCGTGGTCATTTACTCGCAGACCTTCGTCGACCAGACCGACCAGGCCGAACTGCTGGTGCGCGCCGTGCTTTGGGTATGGGTCGCGGTCAACTATGCGATCGCGGTTACGCTCCTGATCAATACGCTGTTCCTGCCGGCGGAACCGGTGCGTCAGCTCCATGCGGCCCTGTGCGGGCAACTCAATGCCGTCGACGCACGCCTGGCCGCGCTCGAGCAGCGCGCACCGACGGAGGGTGGCCCGACGGCACGCGACATCCAGGCCGGTGCGCTGACGCTGCAGAAACTGCTCCGCTTTGCGACGATGCGCGACCCCGCGTATCGCGCGAGCCAGGCATTGCATCTCGCCCGCGTGGCGACGGTGTCGCGCCTGTACGCGGCGGCGGGCCATCTGCCGGGCTCCGCCACGGGGTCGACGGCCGATGCGCTTCCGGTGCTGCGCGACGCCGTCCGGCGCCTGGCCGACGCGGCCGGCACGGACGCCCGTTTTGTCGCGCCGGACGCGCTGGCCGGACTGGCGGCGGAAGGGTTGCCGGGCGCGCTGGCGGAAATGCGCGACGCCTTGCTGACGTTCTCGGACCGGTCGGCCGCCCCGCCCGACGCTCAGTCCAGGGCCGAGAAGGAGCGCATGCTGGTGCCGGATGCCGTCACCAACCCGGTCTACGCGCAGTTCGCACTGAAGACGCTTATGGCGGCCATGTGCAGCTACGTTTTCTACGTCGCGACCGACTGGCAAGGCATCCATACGATGATGCTGACCTGCCTGATCGTCGCGCAACCGAGCCTCGGCGCATCCGCGCAGCGTGCCGTGCTGCGGATCGGCGGCGCGGCGGTCGGCAGCATGCTGGCGCTCGCGATGGTCGTCTGGGTCATGCCGCATCTGGACGGCATCGTCGGCTTGCTGATGATGACGCTGCCGGTGATCGCGCTGGCCGCGTGGGTATCGGCGGGCTCGGAGCGTATCAGTTACGCGGGTACGCAAATCATGTTTACGTTCTCGCTGGCCGTGCTCGAGCACTTTGGCCCGACCACCAATCTCACTGAAATCCGCGACCGGATGATCGGCATCGTGCTCGGCGTCGTCGTGTCCGCGGTCGCTCATGCGTTTCTATGGCCGGAGGCCGAGGGCGAGGCGCTGCGTCAGCGCGCAGCGAAGCTGCTGCGCCGGATCGGCATGCAACTTCGCCCGGACACGACCGGGCCGGTGCCGGTCGGGCTGTGGGCCGAACTGGGCGACAGCGAGGCGATGTCGGCGCGTGTCGCGCTCGAGCCGGGCTGGCAGATGGCGGACGGCGAGCACGAAGGCCTGACCTTGCGCGTGCAGACGCTGCTTGCGCATACGCGGGAAATCCTGTTGGCGACCGATGCGTTCGGCGCGGAGCGGGACGCACAGCACCTGCCGGCCGAGGTTGCCGTCGCGACGGCGGCGTTCCAGGCCGAGCTGGCCGGTGCGCTGGACAGTTATGCCGACGCGCTGGTCGAGCACCCGTTGACGATCGACGCGCCACCACGTGCATCGATCGCAACGCTGTCGGAGCGCTGCACGGAGGATCTGTCCGCCCGACGGGGCGACGCGTCGCAGACGGCGTACGACCGGCTGCTGACCCGCGCCGGCGATCTCGCCGGCCAGATAGCAGGGCTGCCCGCCTGGGCGCCAGAACCCGTCGCTTCAGTATTGACTTCCCGAGCTTCCCAAGCATGACCGATTCGTTGATTCGACCTTCCTGTTCGTCGTTGCGCCGCATAACCGCCGCGGTGCTGCTGTGCGGGCTGTCCGCATGTGCGCTGATTCGTCACGACACCAAGCCCACGACGACACTCGATCCGGATCGGATCCGCATCGCCGACGACATCCACCTGGCGCGGGACGGCTGGCCGTCGGCGCGCTGGTGGACGCGCTACGGCGATCCGCAGCTCGACGCGCTGGTCGGTCGGGCGCTGGCCGATTCGCCGACGATGGCGATCGCGCGCACCCGCGTATCGCAGGCCAAATCCGACGTCGATCTGGTGAAGGCGGGGACCAACCTGCAGGTGAGTGCGCTCGGGTCGGTCGATCGGGAGCGCGTGTCGGGCAACGGCTTCCTGGGCGCGTATTCCGGCAATCAGCCGCTGCTGGGTGCGACCGGGCCGTGGTACACGGAAGGCATCGTCGGCCTGAGTGCAAGCCTCGATATCGATATCTGGGGCCAGCAGCGTGCGCAGGTCGAGGCCGCGCTGGGGATGCACAACGCGCGCGTGGTCGAGACGTCGGCGATCGAGCTGGAGGTCTCCGCCGACGTCGCGCAGCTCTACTACGGCATTCAGACGACCTATCGCCTCGTCGGCCTGCTGGAGCAATTGCGCGACGTGGCCGCGTTCTCGATGGAGGCGCACGCCGCGCGCGCCGCACGCGGGCTCGAGCCGCAGACGCAGGCGGAGCTCGCCCGCGCGCAGAAGCTGGCGACGGAGCGGCAGCTGGTGGCTGCTCGCGGGCGCATCGTGCAGTTGCGTGAAGCGCTGCGCGCGCTGCTCGGCGCCGGGCCGACGGATCTGCCGGAGATCTCGCCCGTGCCGTTGCCGCAGCCGCCGTCGGCACTGCCGTCGACGCTGTCGTATGAACTGCTGGCGCGGCGCCCGGATTTGCAGGCGATGCGCTGGTACGTCGAAGCGTCGTTCGACAAGATCGACGCGGCGAAGGCCGCGTTCTATCCGAGTTTCGACATCAAGGCGTTTTTCGGCGTCAACGCGCTGCATCTGGGCGACCTGTTCACACATGCGAGCCAGCAGATCAATCTCGTGCCCGGGCTGTACCTGCCCGTGTTCGACGGGGGCCGGCTCAATGCGAACCTTGGGAACGCGCGTCACGCGAGCGACCTGCTGATCCTGCAATACAACCAGTCGGTCCTGAACGCCGTGCGGGACGTCGCCACGACGGGCAGCCAACTGCAGGACCTCGACGCCGAAGCCAAGCTGCAGACGCAGAAGATCCAGGCCGTGACGTTTGCGCAGGACAGCGCCGACGCGCACTACCGCAGTGGGCTGGGCAGTCGCCTGACGGCGGAGGAAGCGAAGCAGGCCGTGCTTCTCGAGCGGGTCGCGCTGCTCGATCTCGACGGCCGTCGGATCGGTCAGGACATCGCGCTGACCAAGGCGCTCGGCGGCGGCTACCGGTCGGATGCACCGGTCGTCCTCAACCCGAGGTAATGCCGCTCATGTTCGAACAGTCACTACGATCGCCCGTTCGTGACGTGCCGCGTGAGGTCGACGGCTTTCGCACGATGATGGCCGTTCAGATCTCGATTCGGAACGTGCTGAACGAGAGGATGCTGAGGGCGCTCGGGGTTCAGTTCTCGCAGGGCAACGCGCTTGCCCATCTCGCCCGCAGCGAAGCGACGTCATGCCAGGAGCTTGCGAAGTCGCTCGGCTGCGGAACAAGCCGCCTCACACGACTTGCCCAGGATCTGGAACGTCGCGGGCTGATCGTGCGGCGTCGGGATGGCCGGGACCGCCGCACGCTGAATCTGTCGCTTACGTCGAAGGGGCGAGAGATCGCGGAGCGGGTTCCGCCCGTCGTCGAGGAGGCCGAGCGGATCGTGCTGGGGCGGTTGTCGGAGGAGGAACGGATGTTTCTCAGACGATTTCTCCGGCGAATCATTTGCGAGATCGACGCATGAACGGTTACGCCGCGACTGCGCCATGCCGACGGACGTCGATGCGCGCGTCGTCGATCCGTGGCCCATGGCCCGCAACCTGTAGAGAGAGTGCCGCCGCATGTCCCGCACTGCATTGATCGCTTGCCATACCTGCGACACGTTGCTGCACAAGCGGCCGCTCGCCGGAAACATGCAGGCGCGCTGCCCGCATTGCAATGAACTGCTTTATCGAGGCGGCGTGTCGCGACTCGACCGCGTGTGCGCGCTCACGCTGGCCGCGCTGATCACGTTCGTGATCGCGCAGGGTTTTCCGATCCTCGAGATGAACGTGAACGGCATGCATGTGCAGACGACGCTGTTGGGCGCGGTGCGGGCGCTGTGGGATCAAGGCATGGGCATCGTCGCCGTGATGGTGTTCTGCGCGACGCTGCTGTTTCCGCTCACCGAGATGGCAGCGCTGCTGTACGTGATGCTGCCGCTGCGCGCCGGCCGCATTCCGCGTGGTTTCGGCACGGTGCTGCGCGCGATCGGGTTGGTGCGCCCTTGGGGGATGATCGAGGTATTCATGCTCGGCATCCTCGTCACGATCGTCAAGATGGTGAGCCTTGCGCAGGTGGTGCCCGAAGCGGCGCTGTTCGCGTTCGCGGCGCTCACGCTGATGTTGACCGTCGTCGTGATGTTCGATCCGCGTGCACTGTGGGATCTGGCTGACGAACTGCGCGGCGACAACCACGCTAGCGACGAGGCGACGATCCAATGAAGACGACTACCGCTGCCCGTGAAGGCATGGCGAGCTGCCACGTCTGCGGCCGGGTTCAGGCGCTTGCCGTCGATCGGCATGAGGTGCCGGCCCATTGTGCGCGCTGCGGCAGCACGCTGCACTCGCGCTTCCCGAACAGTCTCGCTCGCACCTGGGCGTTTCTGCTCGCGGCGGTGATCCTGTACATCCCGGCCAATCTGCTCCCGATGATGCGTACGTCGTCGATCGTCGGCTCGCAGTCGGACACGATCATGAGCGGCGTGGTCTATTTCTGGGTGTCGGGTGACTGGCCGCTCGCGGTGGTCGTGTTCGTCGCCAGCATTCTCGTGCCGATGCTCAAGCTCTGCGTACTGCTGATCCTGGTCATCACCGCCCAGTGTCGTTCCACCTGGCGGCCGATGCAGCGCACCACGCTCTATCGGGTCGTCGAGCACATCGGCCGCTGGTCGATGCTTGACATCTTCGTCGTGACGCTCACCGTCGCGCTCGTCCACTTCCGGTCGCTCGCCGTCATCACCGCCGGTCCCGGCGCGCTGGCGTTCGGCTCGGTCGTGATCCTGACGATGCTTGCGTCGTTGCAGTTCGATCCCCGTCTGATCTGGGATCCCGTTGAAATCTCTGGAAATCACCATGAATAGTCCGCAAGGCCCGCACCGCGATTCCGATGCAGGTGCCGGCCAACCACCGACCATTGCCGAGCCGGCGGTCGCGAAGCGCGCCGGTTGGCTGCCGTCGCTCGTGTGGCTCGTGCCGCTGATTGCGGCGCTGATCGGCATCGGTCTCGTCGTCAAGTCGGTGCGCGAACGAGGCCCGGAAATCACGATTCGCTTTGCCAATGCGGAAGGGCTCGAGCCCGGCAAGACGCAGGTGAAATACAAGGATGTCGAGGTCGGCACGGTCGACGCGATCCGTCTTGCGAAGGATCTGTCGCATGTGCTGGTCGACGTCAGGCTCAAGAAGGAAGCGGAAGACTTCGCAGTGAAGGGGTCGCGCTTCTGGGTCGTGCGCCCGCGCATTGGCGCGACCGGCGTATCGGGCCTCGGCACGCTGCTGTCGGGCGCATACATTGGCGTCGACGCGGGCCGTTCGAAGGATCGCGAGCGCGCGTTCACGGGCCTCGATACGCCGCCTGCCGTGACGGGCGACCAGCGCGGTACGCAGTACACGCTGCGCGGCGATTCGCTTGGCTCGGTCGATATCGGCTCGCCCGTCTACTACCGGCGCGTGCAGGTCGGGCAGGTGGTCGGCTTCTCGCTGGACAAGCTCGGCACGGGCGTGACGTTCACGGTGTTCGTCAACGCGCCGTACGACCAGTACGTTCACGAGAACTCGCGCTGGTGGCAGGCGAGCGGCGTCGATCTGCGCTTGGATTCGAGCGGGCTCAAGCTCAATACGCAATCGCTTGCCACGGTGATTCTCGGCGGCATCGCGTTCCAGTCTCCGGCCGATCAACCGCCCGGGGAAGTGGCTGCGCACGACACGGTATTCCAGCTCGCATCGGACGAGGGGCAGGCGATGCGCGACCCCGACGGCGAACGCGTGCCGGTCGTGATGAACTTCAATCAGTCGCTGCGCGGACTCGCGGTGGGTGCGCCGGTCGACTTCCGCGGCATCGTGCTCGGCGAAGTGACGAACATCGGCATCGACTACGACGCGAAGGCGAAGAACTTCAAGATGCCGGTGACGATGAATCTGTATCCGGAACGGCTCGGCAAGAGTTTCCGGGACGCGATTCGCAGCAAGGGCGAACCGGAACGTCGACAGATCCTGCAGCGACTCGTCGAGCACGGGCTGCGCGGCCAGTTGCGCACCGGAAACCTGCTGACGAGTCAGCTCTACGTCGCACTCGATTTCTTCCCGACGGCGCCGGCCGTGAAGCTCGATGTCAGTCACGAGACTGTCGAACTGCCGACCGTGGCGAACACGCTCGACGAGCTGCAGTCTCAGGTGGCCGACATCGCGAAGAAGCTCGACAAGGTGCCGTTCGACCAGATCGGCGCGAACCTGAACAGCGCGCTGTCGAATGCCGACAAGCTGTTCAAGCAGCTCGACACGCAGGTCGCGCCACAGGCGCGCGACACATTGTCGGCGGCGAAGCAGACCTTCACCGCCGCCGAGGCGACGCTGCAGCAGGATTCGCCGCTGCAGTCCGACGTGCGCGGCGCGCTGAAGGAGCTGACGCACACGCTGCAGTCGCTCAACATGCTCGCCGACTATCTCGAGCGTCACCCCGAATCACTGCTCAAGGGCAAGCCAGGAGATCAACCATGACGACACGCGTGAACGGTTTCGCGAGCGGTGCTGCGGCTGCCCTCGCCGCGCTCGCGCTCGCCGCGTGCAGCTCGCCGCCCGCGCGGTTCTATACGCTCAGCCCGGCCGACGCCGCGGCGCCGCTGCGCACCGCGCCGGCCAACCCCGCGTTCCTGATCGAGGTGCCGTCCGTCGGCGTGCCCGAACAGGTCGCGAGGAACCAGCTCGTCGTGCAGAAGAACGCCGCGCAGGTCGACGTGCTCGAGCAGGAACGCTGGGCGTCGCCGCCCGCCGACGAGATCCGTCGTGCGCTGTCCGACGATCTCGCCGCGCGCCTCGGCACGATCGACGTCGCGAATTCCGCCTATCCGCCCGGCGTGCCCGTGTATCGCATCAGCGTGAACGTGCAGCGCTTCGAGTCGTGGCCGGGCAAACGCGCGGCGGTCGATGCCGTGTGGAGCGTGCGCGCGCTCGGCACGCAGGCACTGATGACCTGCCGCACGAGCGTCGCCGAACCGGTCGCCGACGGCTACGACGCGCTCGTGGTCGGTCACCGGCGTGCACTTGCTGAACTGGCGAGCCAGATCACGGGAGGTGTCGAGGCGATGGAGGCATCGCGTATTCGATTCACGAAGGCGACTGCATCGGGACAATCCAGGGCAGCGAACGTGTCACTGGCTTCGACTGTGCCTTGCCTCAATTTGCCGCGATGAACGCGGCTATCGGGCCGACGTCGCACAGTCTGCCCAGGCTATCGACGACAAGCAGGCGTGGCACGGGACCATGACGTGATGAAGGTACCGTCCATCCACCGGGCGATGCAATCGTAAAAGGAAGACGTTATGGACCGCCTGGTGGCGATGAAAGCCTTTGTTCGCGTGGTCGACTGTTTGAGCTTCACCGCAGCGGCCAGGCATCTGCATCTCGCGCCCGCCACCGTGTCGCGCCTCGTTCAGTATCTCGAGAAGCAGGCCAACGTGCGCCTGCTGAATCGAAGCACACGCACCGTCAGTCCGACTGAAGAGGGCCGTGCCTACTACGATGCCTGCGTTCGCGTGCTGGAACAGATCGACAACATGAACGCGGAGGCAGCAAGCGCCGGGCGCGCGCCGGAGGGGCGGATCAAGGTCGGACTGTCCTCCGCGATTGCGAGGAGCGTGCTGATTCCCGCGCTGCCGTCGTTGCTTGATGCATTCCCGAAACTCGATGTGGAGATGGCGATCTCCAACAACCCGTTCGATTTCGCAAAGGACGCGGTTGATTGCACGATCCACATCGGTACCGTGCGGGAGAACAGCGTGATCGCAAAGGGCGTGGGATGGATCGATCGAATCATGGTTGCGTCGCCCGCCTATCTGGCACGCTACGGCGAACCCCATACGCTCGCAGAACTGAAAGGCCATGTGACCGTGGCAGCCGCATGGGATGACGGGACCGGACTGAAACCCTGGGAGATCCATGTCGGCGGCAAGGCCGCGCCGGTCGCGATGAGGAGCCGGGTCATGGCGAACGACGCGGATGCGGTCATTTCATGCGCGTTAGCGGGGCTGGGCATCATCTCGGGCTACCGCTTTGCGCTCCGTTCGTATCTTGACGACGGGTCGCTCACGGAGATCATGCGAGGTAGCGTTGCGGAAGCGAAGCCGGTGAGCATCGTGTATTACCCGAGTCGCCATATGCCGAACAAGCTGCGTACTTTCATCGATTGGTTCAAGGCAGTATTCGAAGAGGCGATCGAGGATTCCGGCAATTGATGCGACGTCGCTCGATGCCGAGACGACGGCGTATCCGGATTCCGCGCTTCACCGCGGTCGACCGGCGTTACGCCCGACCCGCTCCGGTCGCGTGTGTCACGCATCCACTTTCTGACCAGGCGCAGCATCGGCACACCAGCGCCAACCTCTGCTCGCTCGTCGAGACCTGCAAGGCGAACGGGATCGGCCCGTGCAACCATCTGATCCGGTTGCTTCAATGTCCCCCGCTCGCGCAGACGGTCGACGGTTACACCAGGCTACTACCCTGGAATATGCGCTCCAATCCTCACGAATCGACCGAAGCTTAAGCGTTGCAGCCTGCTTCCAATGAAGGCAACGCGCATGCTTGCCATCTCCAGTCCGCTTGCGGCGTGATCGATCGCTCTTGCTTCCGGATTACCGGGAGTTGTGTTCCGGGCGCGACACAAAGATACTGTCTGGCGCGATATCCATCGCGGCGGCCGTGCCGAGCGTGTGGCGAATGAGCGTCACATTGAAGATCCTGCCTTTGGGAACCGCATACGCGGTATGGGCCGGAGCGTCCGACCAATATAAAGCAACAGCTTCTTGACGAGAGCACTTTCAAATGATCGATTTCAACGGGCCTGAAATCAATGTGGTGACGTGCACGTCCGGTGCACGCACCTTTCTCACCAACGCCTTTCTGGTCGAATTGCCGAACGGGGTCGTGGCCATCGACGCCATGATGACCGTATCGGATGCGCGCGAGGTGCGTCACCGGCTGGATGCATTGCGCAAACCCTTGCTCGCGGTGCTGATCACGCACGGGCATCCCGATCACTACAACGGCATCGGCGAGCTGATCCGCGATCTTGATGATGTGCCGGTCATCACGACGCGGGGCGTCGACGAGGCGATGCGCCGTATCGACGATGCCAAGGCAGTTCAGTGGCAGTCGGTGTTCGGCGACGATTGGCCGGCGCGGCGCACCTTCCCGAATCGCCTCGTGCATGACGGCGACGTGCTGCATTTCGATGGCGTGCCGTTCGAGGCAAGAGAGTTCGGCCCTGGCGAATCGAACTGGGATCTGGTCTGGGCCGTGGGAAACCACCAGCGTGTCGCCTTCGTCGGTGACATGGTGTTCAACGGCGTCCATTCCTTCATGAACGACGGCCATACGGCGGACTGGCTGCGCAGCCTCGATGCGCTCGAACGTCGGTCCGGCGACATCGCACTGTTCCATACGGGCCACGGTCAGGCGGGCAAGCCGCTCGACATGATTGCCGCACAGCGTGCTTATATCGGGTGCTATCGCGAGGCGGTGGCCCGCCTCGCCAACGGCAATCGCAGTCTGGACGATGCCGGAAAGGACGAACTGGAGGCGATCATGAAGCGCTTCCTGCCCACGGCCGATCTCGACGTGTTCATCAAGGCCGGGGCGAATGCCGTTGCGGCCGAACTGGCGTTGGAGGAATCGGACAAGGCCATTTCCGCTGACCCGCACGCTCACTTCGACGCAAGGTGAGCAGGGCGCCGATGAAATGCACCGCATGTCGACCGTGAGCGGATGGCACTACGCGGTCGCGTGCACGCGTGGTTCATTGAAGGCCGAAGCCGGCCGGCAGCCGCAGCATCGTGGGCATGATGCGCGAACAAGGTACGGTGCTTGGCCGCGTCGAGGTCAGTCGTCGTCCTCTTCGTCGTCGCCAGCGGGGCGGCTGCTGATGAGCCGCCCGTCCTCGGTCAGGCTCAGGCGTTGCTCCTGGCCACCCTGCACGATGGTGACGACATAACGTGCCTTGCCGTTCTTCACACGCCGTTGAATCACGCCGACATTGCCGCCTTGCCGTTGACGCTCGATCATTGCTCTCACCGCTTCCGGCGCGTGCTCGAGCGTCACGATCTCGCCGGCCCCCTGAGCGGGCGCAGTCTTGTCGCAACCGGGCAGCGCGACGGACAGCGCGATCGCCAGCGCAATCACGCAACACGTTCGCATCGCCTGCTCCTTGCCCGGTCGCTCGCGTCGTCTTCTCGAACATGAGAACGACGATCGCACGGCAACGTCCTGGCCTGGTACGTCATGTTCGTTTCCCGGTGACGCGAGTCAGTGGCGGAGAAGCGGGAAAACCACGAGTCCGATGACGGCGGCCGCCGTCACGATCACCGGTTCCTGGAGCTTCTTGAAGCGCCACAGCAGCAGCACGGTCGTGACGGCGAGCAGGGCGGTCGGGACGTCGACGATCGATCGCTTCGCGATGACGAGGACGGAGCCCGTGATCGCGCCGACTGCCGCAGCCGTAATGCCATCGACGAATGCCTTGACGCCTGGACGGTGCCCATACTTCTTCACATAGGGCGCGGGAATGACCGTGAACAGGTAACACGGCAGGAATGTGCCGAGCGCGGCGACGCATGCGCCAGGCAGGCCCGCCACGAGGTACCCGATGAAGCCGACGGTGATCACGACCGGACCGGGCGTGATCATCGCGACTGCAACGGCATCCACGAACTGCTTGTCGTTCAGCCAGTGATGTTCGGTAACGACGCCGCCATAGAGGAACGGCACGATCGCGAGTCCGGAGCCGAACACGAACGCGCCGGCCTTCATGAAGAACGCACCGATCTGGACGAGCTGCGGCAGGTCGATGCCACTCAATAGTCCGCTGGCTGCCGGCAAGTTGGCGGCGGCAACCGCATTCAGCCCGCCCCGCTGCAGCCACTTGGGCGGCGCGCGCCACAGCCAGCCGATCAGGCCTGCGGCAACGAAAAGCCATGCGATTTCCGATTCCGTGACGAAGGTCACGGCAGCCAGCGTCAGGAAGATCGCCCAGAGGAGCTTGTCGTTGCCGACGGTCTTGGTCGTGAGCTTGTAAGCGCTCATCGCGATGATGCCGACCACCGCGGCACCGACGCCGTAGAAGACGGCCTGCATCCACGACAGCCCGCCAAAATGCGCGTACGCGAACCCGAGCGCGAGCACCATCAGGAACGACGGCAGCACGAACGCGATCCCGACGAGTGTCGCCCCGAGAAGGCGGTAGTGGACGAACCCGAGATAGATCGCGAGCTGGGCCGCCATCGGTCCCGGTGCGAGCTGGGCCAGCGTGAGCCCTTCCTTGTAGTCGGCCTCGGTTATCCAGCCGCGTCGCTCGACCAGGTCGCGACGCATATAGCCAGCGAGCGCGACCGGTCCGCCGAAACCGAACGTACCGAGACGCAGCATGTAGGCGACCAGCTCGCCAAGCGAGTAGGTCGGTTCGGTCGTGGCGATGGTCGTCGTCATGATTTGGCCGGGGTTTCGCTCTTGCCGTCCGATGTGAAGTGCGCATACAGGGAGTCGAGTACGGCGCCCATCTGCTCGAGCAACTGATCGTCGTTCTCCGTCCGTTGGCGCGTGCCGGCCATCACGGCCTCGAAGCCCGCTGCTTCAGGCGCGGCGGGACCGCCCACGTCGAGCGCGTGCACGATCTCGCCGAGACGCATCAGGGCCGGGTCCTTGTCGAGTCCGAAGCTGGCCAGCAGAACTTCGAATGTCACGCGCTCGCCCACGTGCGTAAAAGTCGCGCCGTCGAAATCGAAGCCCAGCGCGTCAGCCGGGCAATCCGCCGGCGACGCGAGCCAGATGAAGCGCGCTTGCGCGTCGATGAACCGGCGGATCAGCCACGCACTGGCGACGCGATCGACCCACATCCGCTGCCGCGTCGCCCAGGCGCGGCCCTGGTACTCGCCGATCGCGAGCGGACGAATGACGCGGTCCGCGGCATGCGGCTCGCCCGGCGACAGCACCGTGTCGACCAGCGCACCGAAATCCTGCAGGGCGACTTCGGCGCGGGTGGCCGAATCGCCCGGGAAATAGTCGATCGCCCGGATGGCGTCGAGATCCTTGCGCGCGCGACGCAACAGGCGAGTGAGCTCGGCGGCTGATTGCCCGTCAAGCGTCTTGCGCACGTCGGCGAGCGCGCGCGTGAAGGTGGCGTAATCGTCGGCCCGGTCGAACAGCGCCCGGAATTCCTGTTCCTGGGACCGGTCGAGACTCGGTGCGCGCAACAGGTGAGCTGCGCCGCCGCTCTCGGCAATCGCGCCCGCGAGTTCACGCAGCGTCTCTTCATGCGCTTCGGTGTGGGGCAGCAGGTAAACGCCGTCGCGCAGCACCGCACAGCCTTTCGCCTTGAGCGCGCGCCAGAACCGCATGCGGGCCGTCGCGTTTTCCGTCGGAAGGGTCAGAACAAGCAGCGACCATGTAGAAATAGATTTCATGTAGCGAAGTCTACGTCTCAGTTGCTGTTTCTACAAAATTTATTTGAACGATCGCGTGTAGTCCCGCACGCCCTCCCGGCGGGTAGCCAGGGTGTGACAGGTAGCCGCTCGCACGAGGCGCGCCAGGAAAGCGCTGCGCCTCGCTCGGGTGAGCGTGGGATGGGTTATCGCGTAATGCGGAACGAGGTGGACGACGCCCGGGTGCTTCGGGCCGGATTTCGGTCCGGCGGAACGATCTACGGCGTCACGACAAGTGCCGTATGCATCCCCGCTTCATAGCGGCCCGGCTTGTTGCAGATCAGCGCGTCGTGGCCAGGCGTGAGCTTGAATGACATGCGCTTGCGCTTGCCGGGCGCGATATCTTCCGCTTCCCCGATTGTTTTTCAGGGTGTGCTCCATCACCTGTCCTTTGCCGACAGGGAGTGCATCGTCGGGGAGATCTGTCCTGAAGACGACGAGCTCGTGGTTCGTTGCCCGAGCTTGGAACAGCCGTCCTGTCGGTTGACCGGGCCGGGTTACGCGCCGTCACGCACAGCCGTCACGAGCGGCATCATCGCCGGCCCGATGGACGCGAGCAGGCGCTCTTTCGATACCCCGTCGCGGGATTGAACGGAAATGCCGTGCAACTGAGTCGCATAGAAATCGGCCAGCGCCTTGATGTCGGTGCCCCGCGCGAGCTGCCCCTGCTCGGCCGCGAGCTGCAAGCGTTCGGCGATCGATTGCGTGCGTGCGCGCCGGTGGGCGGCCAGCCATTCCATGACACCTTCGTTTTCGGCCGAGTAGTTGGTCGCGGCGGACACCACCATGCAGCCGTGCGGCTGGCCGCGCCTGGTATAAGCGGCGACGGCATCGCGCAGCATCCGTTCGACGGCCGCGCGGACATCGGTTTCCTCGCCGAGCGCACGATCGGCGAAGCCGCCTTCGCCTTGCTCGTAGAGTGCCACGGCCTCGTGGAACAGGGCTTCCTTGCTGCCGAACGCGGCATAGATGCGCGCTGACGCGATGCCCATCGCTTCGACCAGGTCGGACATCGACGTGCCTTCGTAGCCGCGCCGCCAGAACGCAAGCATCGCGCGTTTCAGCGCCATGTCGCGATCAAATTCTCTCGGTCGTCCCGCCATATCCCTTTCGCCCGTCGTCACATCGTGCACGGATTTTATCGCGCGCCGTGTTGACACGCGCCGTTCCAGCACTCTATTCTTTGTCAATCGACAAACAATTGGAATCGATCATGCGTACTCTCAAGGGCCCCAGTCTTCATCTCGCGCAGTTCGCCGACGATGCGGCGCCGTTCGACAGCCTGCCGAATATCGCGCGATGGGCGGCCGGCGTCGGCTTCAAGGCGCTGCAGATTCCCGCGTGGGACGGTCGGCTGTTCGACGTGGAGACCGCCGCGGACAGTCAGGCCTATTGCGATGACATGAAGGGCATGCTGGCCGAACATGGGCTGGAGATCAGCGAACTGACCACGCATATCTTCGGGCAGCTGGTTGCCGTGCATCCGGCGTACGACGCCATGTGCGACAACTTCGCGCCCGAGGCCGTGCGCGGCAACCCGGCCGCGCGCACCGCATGGGCGCTGGATCGGCTCGAGCTGGCGGCACGGGCTTCACGCCGCCTGGGGCTGACCGACATGGGCACCTTTTCGGGCTCGTTCGCGTGGCCTTACCTGTTTCCGTTCCCGCAACGGCCCGCCGGCCTGATCGAGACGGCCTTCGACGAGCTGGCGCGTCGCTGGCGGCCGATTCTCGACGCGTGCGACGAAAACGGCGTCAACCTCTGCTATGAGATTCACCCCAGCGAAGACCTGCACGACGGCGTCAGTTTCGAGCGCTTCCATGCGCTGGTCGGCCAGCACGCGCGCTGCAAGATGCTGTTCGATCCCAGCCATTTCGTGCTGCAGCAACTGGACTATCTGGCGTACATCGATATCTACCGCGACCACATCCGCATGTTCCATGTGAAGGACGCGGAGTTCCTGCCTTCGGGGCGCCAGGGCATCTACGGCGGCTACAGTTCGTGGCTGGAGCGCGCCGGCCGTTTCCGTTCGCTTGGCGACGGTCAGGTCGACTTCAAGGCGATTTTTTCGAAATTTGCTCAGTACGACTACACAGGATGGGCCACCCTCGAATGGGAGTGCTGCCTGAAGAATCAGGAGGACGGCGCGCGCGAAGGCGTCGCGTTCATCAATGACCACATCATCCGGGTGACGGAGCGCATCTTCGACGACTTCGCCGGTGCCGCGGTCGATCAACGGCAAATCCACGACATGCTCGGCATCGCTTGAGCCGTTTCCCCCCCACTGCCAGGAATCATCGATATGTCCGCTCAACTTCAGTCGTCGTCTGCCGACGCTCAAGGCTTTGCTCACCAATACGTACGCATCGACGGCCAGCGTATCCATTGCGTCACGGCCGGCGCCGGTACCCCGGTCCTGCTGATTCCGGGATGGCCGCAAACCTGGTACGCGTGGCGTCACGTGATGCAGGCGCTCGCCGCGCGCGGCTTCATGGCCGTCGCGGTCGATCCGCCAGGTACCGGCTATTCCGACCGGCCGCATGCGGGTTACGACACGGGGCACACGGCGGCGACGTTGCATCGCGTGATGGCGCAGCTCGGCTTCGATGTTTACCAGGTGGCTGGCCACGACGTCGGCATGTGGGTGGCCTATGCGCTGGCGAGCGACCGGCCCGACGCCGTGAAGTCGCTGGCGCTCACGGAGGCGGTGATCCCCGGGCTGGCGCCCGCGCCGTCGATCTTCGCCCCGCCGGAAGAAAATATCTTCCTGTGGCATTTCATGTTCAACCAGCTGGCCGACCTGCCCGAGACGCTGATTGCGGGCCGTGAGCGGGCGTATCTGGAGTTCATGTTCAACCGCTGGTCGTTCCGGCGCGATCGTGTGGCCGTCGATGTGTATATCGATGCCTATGCGGCACCGGGCGGCTTGCGCGGCGGCTTCTCCTATTACCGTGCGATTCCGGAGACGATCCGGCAGAACCAGTCGCGGGCGCAGCGCAAGCTGACGATGCCGGTGCTCGCCATCGGTGCCGAACATGCCACCGGCGATGCGCCGCTGGTCACGATGCGCGACAACGCGACCGATCTGCAGGGCGCGGTGGTCCCGGCTTGCGGCCACTTCATCATGGAAGAGGCCCCCGACGCATTCATCGGCCATCTGCTGCCTTTCCTGGAGCGGAGCCGCTGAACATGCCGATCGACACCGACATCGCATTACTGCTGGAGCGACTGGCCGTGACCGAGGCGCCTGCGTCGCTGGACGCATTGCGACGGGCGACCGATACGACACTGCGGGGCTGGCATGGACCGCTGGAGGCGGTCGACCATACGGAAACCTTCGCGGTGCCCACGCGCGACGGGCAGCCGATTCGCGTGCGGGCTTATTGGCCATCGGTCGCTTCGGAAAGCGCGGCACGCCGGCCGGCGCTCGTTTATGCGCACGGCGGCGGGTGGTGCCTCGGCACGCTCGAGCTATACGACAATCCATGCCGCGCGCTGGCCAACGCGACGCAATGCGTCGTGCTGTCTGTCGATTACCGGCTTGCGCCGGAGCACCGGTTTCCGGTGCCGCTGGAGGATTTCTGCGATGCGCTGGACTGGGTGGCGCGCGAGGCGGCCGGCCTGGGGCTGGACCCGGCGCGCATCGCCGTCGGCGGCGACAGTGCGGGAGGAAACCTTGCGGCGGCTGCCTGTCTGGTCGCACGTGGGCGGGGCGGCCCGTCGATCGCGCATCAGCTGTTGCTGTATCCGCCGCTGGATGCGTCGATGAGCACGACGTCCTATCGGACTTGCGGGCAGGGCTACTACCTGACGCAAGATGTCATGCGGTATTGCTTCGACATGTACCTGACCGATCCGGCCGACGGCCGGTCACCCTGCGTGTCGCCGCTGCAGGCGGTTTCGCTCGAGGGTTTGCCACCGGCCACGTTGCTGGCCTGCGAGTACGATCCGGTGCGCGACGACGCGCACGCGTATGCGGAGCGATTGCGGGAGGCCGGCGTGGCGGCCGATTTCGTCGTGCTGCCGGGGATGATCCATGCGTGCATCCATATGGCCGGCGTGACGTCGGCAGCCCGCCAGGTGTTCGACGTGGCCGGCGCGCAGATGCGCAGGGCTTTCCAGCGGTGAGCGTATGGCCGAAGGGGGCGGCGCGAGCTGCGTGGAGGGTTGTAGGGTTCGGCGGCAGTCGACCAGCGCGACCTACCCGCGCCTCCGAACCCGCGCCTTCACACACTTGAACCAAAGCCGCATCGCACCGACCCCGCCCGCCACCGGAACTCGCGGCAACAGGAATGCATCGTCGGACGCCCCGGCGCAACCGCGCCGGGTCGTCGTCGCGTTGCGGTAGCCGGCGGCGGCGACCTGGTCGCGCACGCGCGGATCGAGATCGCCGTACGGGTAGCAGAACGATTCGACAGGCTGGCCGCTCAACGCTTCGAGCCGCCGCTTCGATTCGATGATCTGGACTTCCGACACGTGGGCCGGCACGTGCGACAGCGCGACGTGATCGAGCGTATGCGAGCCGATTTCGTGGCCGCGATCGCGCCAAGCGAGCATGTCCGCGCACGTCATGAGTGGCGAGCGCGCCGTATCGGCGCCCGCATCCCAGTCGTTCTCGCCGCCGAACCGGCCGGCGACGAAGTAGCAGGTCGCGGTGAAGCCGAGCTCGTCCAGCACGGGCATCGCATGCGTGAGCACGTTGAGAAAGCCGTCGTCGAACGAAATGCCGAAGACCTTCCCGCTGCGCTCGCCGCGCAGGTACGGCTGCAGTTCGCGCATGCTCAGGCCGCGGTAGCCGAGCCGCCTGAACAGCGTCATCTGGCGGCGGAACGCGTCGGGGGCGACGCTCAGGCTGCGTAGCCGGTCGGACGGCGGCGGCAGCGTGCGGATCTGGTGATACATCAGGATCGGGTAGCGCGTGGCGGACAGCAGCATGAGCGGGTCGCGGGAACGGGGAGTTACGCGGCCTTGCGGAAAATCCGCAGGGTCTTGAAGTCGCCGACTTCGGTGAAATCGGCATTCGCCGCCCATTGCTCGATGATCGGCTCGGCCTTCCGGTACGCCGACGAGCCCTTGTAGAACAGCAGGTGGCCGTCGCGCGCGGTATGGCGTGCGAACAGGTCGAGCACTTCGGCGTCGGTCTTCGCGCCGTAGCGGCTGTTCGTTTCGTCGCGGAATTCGCACAGATGGAACAGCGTGACGACGTCGAACGCCGGCAGCAGGTCCGTATTGCTCGTATAGATGTCGCCGAAATAGGCCAGATAGGTCTTGCTCACCTCCGGTTGCCGCGTGACGAGATCGACGTACGACTTGTATTCCTTCGGCGACGCCGTCACGCCGAAGACGGTGTTGTTCAGGTGCGGCCGGGCGCATTCCACGCCGACGTGGTGGTGGCCGCCGGTGCCGAAGTGATAGATGCGGATGCCGTTGAGACGAGCGGATTCCAGCCATTCGACGAAGTGCACGTCGCACGGGCACTCCTGCGTGCGCAGGTCCCAGTACTTCTTCCAGATGTTCATTGCCATTAAACGGACCTCATGGATGTCACCCAACGATAGGGGTTGTGTCGAATCGATTTCTGATAGACGGACAACGTCGCATCGACGAACCGGTCGAACGAGAACTCGCGCTTGCCCTTCAGCCGCGCGCTGCGTCCCATCGCCCGCACGCACGCGGGCTCGCGCACGATCGCGCGCAGGATGGCCTCGATCGCCTCGGGCTCGCGCGGCGGGACGACCCAGCCGTCCACGCCCGGCTCGACGTTCTCGGGCAGCCCGCCTACGCGCGTCACGATCGCGGGGCAGCCGAGCGACATCGCCTCGCGGCACGCATACGACAGGCTCTCGTGGTACGACAGCACGAACGACACGTCGATGATCAAGAACGGCGCGCGCACATCGTCGAGGCGCCCGGTGAAAGCGGTGCGCGACGCCATGTGGTGCCGCTCGATCTGCTCGCGTTGCTCGCCGGACGGTTCCGCGCCGACCAGCAGCACGCGAAACCGCTCGCGCTCGTGTTCGGGCAAGCGGCCCAGCGCCGCGATCAGGTCCATCCAGCCTTTCTCGGGCGCGGTGCCGGCGCTGCTGCCCAGCACGATCGCATCCGCGCCGGACGGCCCGAACAGCGCGATCTTGCGGCGGCGGATTTCGTCGCCGGCCAGCTGTTCCGCGGCCTGCCGGCGCACGCCGTGCTTGACGACCGTGACGTTGCCGTACGGCGACCGGAGCGCAAGCATGCTCGCCACGTAGTCGCTGACCGCGATGGTGTGGTCGGTTGCCAGCCGGGCGCGCAGCATGTTGCCGAAGCTGTCGGCGCGATAGGTGTTGTGCTTGGTGAGCACGACCGCGGGCCGGTACCGGCAGCCGAGCAGCGCGAGCATCACCTGCCGGTGATCGGCGGACCCGTTGACGTGGATGATGTCGAAGCGCTCGGCGCGGATCCGCTGGCGCAGCCGGACGATTTCCTGGCACAGCCGGTTCCAGCGCGGCTTGAATTCCATGTCGAAGATGGCCACGTCGGGACTGTCCTTCAGCAGTCGCGACAAGCGGCTTCCTTCCGGCGACGCGACGGTCACGCGATGGTGCCGGCTCATCGCGGCGGCGAGGTCGCGGACGTAGGTGTCCTGGCCGCCGCCGTAGTCGCCGTGGAAGTTGGTATACAGAATGTTCATCACGATGCTGCCTTTCCTCGATCATTCATTTGGCAGGACTGCTGAGAAAATGAATGCCTCAACGTGTTGAAAGCAATGACTCGAACCCGGTTCCGCATTGCCGATGCGTGATTGCGCACCGATGCCCGGATGGGGCGCCGCGAAACGTTTCGAAATATTACAGACGCATTACGTGCCGTAGTGTCGAGGTCTGCGCATCTTTGTGAGGATGTGTCGCGATCGATTGCAGTGTCGTCACATCGTGCGATGCCGCGGTGGGGGAGGGGGGAATCGCGGCGGCGCGGTTTCCTGTCGATGGCATGTGAACCGTGGCGATTCCGGCGCGAACGGTGGCGTGGCCCGATTACCCTCGCCGACCGGGCCGGAAAAACAGGCCCGAAGCGAGCAGGAAGCAATCAGGAAGCGGGCAGGATCGCGACAAAACCCGATTTTTCGACGACATCCGGACGCAAATCAAGCCGGCTGACTTTCAGATTTGAAAGCCGCGGGGTCATTTGCGTTAGAATGCCCCCCCTGTCCGCCATGGCGACCGCCAAAGGCGGACTCGTCGCACCCAGAGAGACGTGGGTTTCGATTCGTAGCCGGGCGCGAAAGTTAGCCAGCCGTTAGCAACATACGCTTTGTGATTTGGATTACTAATGAAGAAGAAGCACAACATCACCAAGTACATCGTTGTCGCGATGATTCTTGGTATCGCCGTGGGTTACGCCTGCCATAGCGCATTTCCCGACCCGGCCATGGCGAAGGAAGTCGCCGGGTACGTGTCGTTGCTGTCCGACGTGTTCCTGCGCCTGATCAAGATGATCATCGCGCCGCTGGTATTTGCGACGCTGACCGTCGGCATCGCGCAGATGGGCGACGGCAGCGCGGTAGGGCGCGTCGGCGTCAAGGCGTTCGGCTGGTTCTTCATCGCTTCGTTTACGTCGTTGCTGCTCGGCCTGCTGACCGCAACGATCCTGCAACCGGGCAGCCACCTGAGCCTGCCGCTGCCGGCATCCGATGCAGCCCTCAACCTGAAGACGGGCGCCTTCACGCTGAAGGATTTCGTGGTCCACCTGGTGCCGAAGTCGATCGCGGAAGCGATGGCGAACAACGAAATCCTGCAGATCGTCATCTTCTCGATCTTCTTCGGCACCGCGCTGTCGGCGCTCGGCGAATCGGGCAAGCGCCTGACCGGCGTGATCGACGATCTCGCGCAGGTGATGCTGAAGGTCACGGGCGCCGTGATGTGGTTCGCGCCGGTCGCGGTGTTCGCGGCGCTGGCGTCGACGATCACCACCCAGGGGCTCGGCATCCTGCTCACGTTCGCGAAGTTCATGGCGAGCTTCTACCTGGCACTGGCGTTGCTGTGGGGCGTGCTGACGCTCGCCGGCGTGACGTTCCTCGGCAAGCGCGCGTTCACGCTGATCCGGCTGATCCGCGAGCCGTTCCTGCTGTCGTTCGCGACGGCGAGTTCCGAGGCCGCCTATCCGAAGCTGCTGGATGCGCTCGACCGCTTCGGCGTGAACCGCAAGATCTCGAGCTTCGTGCTGCCGATCGGCTATTCGTTCAACCTCGACGGCTCGATGATGTACTGCACGTTCGCGGTGCTGTTCATCGCGCAGGTGTACGGCATCCATCTGCCGCTGGGCACGCAGATCACGATGCTGCTGATGCTGATGGTCACGTCGAAGGGGATGGCGGGCGTGCCGCGCGCGTCGCTGGTCGTGATCGCGGCGACGCTCAACCAGTTCAACATGCCCGAAGCCGGGTTGCTGCTGATCATGGGCGTCGACATGTTCCTCGACATGGGGCGCTCGGCCACCAACGCCGTCGGCAACTCGATCGCGGCTGCCGTGGTCGCGAAGTGGGAAGGGCAGCTCGATGCCCCGCGCGACGACGACGATCCGGACAACGGACGCGTCATGAAGGTGAAGGTGCCGGAGACTTCGGCATCGGCTTGATGCGTGGCAGTGCGGCAGTGCAGCAGTGCGGCGTTAGTGGCGCGTTGCCTGCCCCGCGGTGACGGACGATCGCCGGCCTGGATTCGCAATGGATTCAGGCCGGCGATTCGCCGGGTGCAATGAATCCGCGTTGAATGCGGCGGTTTTTCCCGATTCTCCGAAACAGGCACTCGCCGTTTCAATCGATCGTCGCTGAACCGGCGGCGATATTCCCGCAGGCACGAGCCTGAATTTCCCGATCCCCGATTCGATGCGCAAGTGACCATTCACTGTCGCGCAGTCACGCTTGCCGTCGGCGCGCGGGGGCGCCACGGGCGATGCCGTCGAAGCCGTTTCCGCGAAAAGCGCAATGACGCGCGCGATCCGCAATTTTTTTCGATTTATATAACGCTATTCTCGCGCTGCGCATGATCGAACGCATGCCGTACGTAATACCGACTGCGCCGGATGCTTCAGCGGAAGAATTGACGTATTGCGGCTTTCAAGCCATCCGGCCGGCCCTTCATATGAGTGTTCGCACCATTCAGGAGTGCATCCGTCATGGTCGCCAGACAACGGTTCCAGGCCGCGCTGCTCGCCGCGGCGATCGCCGCGATTACCCCGCCCGTTCACGCACGCAACACCACCGACTGGCTGGCGAACACGTACGGCACGCTTGCCGCCCACGTCGGCAACGTCGCGCGTGCGATGTGGGTCGCGCCTGAAGGCGTGATCTATACGGCGTCGATGTGGGACGAGGACGAAGGCGGTGTCGCGATTTACCAGAACGGCAAGAGCGTCGGCTCGATCGGCACGCATTCGGAGTTCCAGGGCAGCGCGATCACGGGCAACGCGACCTCGCTGTTCGTCGCGCTGCAGCCCGGCAAGACGTACGGCAGCGGCGCGGTGGGGCGCTACAACCGTTCGACGAAGTATCGCGACCGCGTGATCCAGGTTAGCGCGGCCACCAACCAGCCGCGCATCGACGTCGTCACCGGGCTCGCGACGGCCGGCTCGCTGCTTTATGCGAGCGACTTCTACGGCAATCGCGTGCGCGTGTTCACCACCGACGGCGTGTGGCAGCGGGACATCGGCGTATCGGAGCCGGGCGCGCTCGCGCTGGACGCAGCGGGCAACGTGTGGGTGGCGCAGAAGCGCGCAGGCTCGATCGTCGGCTTCAGCCCGGCCGGTGCGCTGCTGAACACGATCCGGATGCCGTCCGGGTCGCAGCCGTCGGCGCTGTATTTCGATGCGGCGGCCGGGCAGCTGCTGGTGGGCGACGAAGGCCCGGACCAGAACATCAAGCGCTATACGGTGTCGGGCCGGCCCACACTGGCCGGCACCTTCGGCGTGCGCGGCGGCTATCTCGACACGACGACGGGCATCAAGGGGCAGGTCGGTGCGCAGCGCTTCACGCGCATCGTCGGGATCGGCAAGGACACCGGCGGCAATCTCTACGTGCTCAACAATCCATGGGGCGGCAGCTGGGATCTCGGCCGCAACGGCGCGACCGACATTCATGCGTACAGCAGCACCGGCAGCCTGCGGTGGACGCTCCAGTCGCTGAACTTCGAAGGCATCGCCGCGCCGGACCCGGTCACGGACGGTGCGCTGTTCTACGGCGGCACGCACGTGTACGGCGGCAGCGCGGGCGGCAGGTTCATCGCGAACACGGTCGATCCGTTCACGTACCCGGCCGATCCGCGCATCGACATGAACGACACGCAGCGCGACGAGCATTTCGGTCTGCTCACGTCGGTGGGCGCGAACCGGATTCTCGTCGCGGCCGGCCAGAACCCGCCGGTCTTCTACTTCTTCCACTTCAACGCGGCGAACGGCTATGTCGCGATTCCGGACGGCTCGATCCCGGGCCCCGCGTTCAACACGACGCGGCGCGTGACGGGCGGCTTCAGCGTCGACAGCAAGGGCGGCGTGTGGGCTGGTCTCGACAAGACCGGCGCGATTACCCACTACCCGCTGACCGGCTTCGACGCAAGCGGCAAGCCGTCGTGGGGGCCGGGTGTCGCGACCCGTGTGCCCGACAGCATCCAGCCGCTCACGCGCATCGTCTATCTCGCGGACAGCGACACGATGGTGCTCGCGCAAGGCGCGATCGGGACCAACGACTGGACGTCGATCGGCACGCGCATCGAGGTGTATCACGGCTGGAGCGCGGGCAATACGACGAAGCCGGACCCGGTGATCACGCTGCCGCACAGCGGCGCGAAATCGATCGACGCGGTGGGCAACCATCTGTTCGTCGGCTACTGGTTCAGCAGCAGCGGGCCGCTGTGGCCGAACGTCGACGCGTTCAACCTGACGACCGGCAATCTCGACACGACGCTGGTCAACGCGAGCCCCGCGACCGTGGATACCAGCAGCGCGATCGATGCGATGTACAGCATTCGCGCATACCGCCGCACGAACGGCGAGTACGTGGTGATGAAGAACAACGTGAAAGGCAACAGCATCACCGTGTACCGGTGGACGCCTTGATGAACGCGCGGCTGCCTCGACCGGCGGCCGGGCTCGCGAACGCCTCACCGTATTCATCGCGATTTCGCGGGATTTCCACCGCGTATCCACGCAATTTCCACATCACGCGTTCGTAATGAGCGGCGTGCGCAACGCGCGCCTCACCGCCCGCCGGGCGGCCGTTCCAAACCTCACGACGCGGAAAAGCGGTTCCGGGCACAATGACAGCGGCACCGGCAGGCACTGCGCGTGCCCACGACGATGAACCGGATCGACTGATGGGTTGCGCCGGCGCATTGCAGCGCCGGTGAACTCGCGCGGCATGCCCCATGCCGCGTTTTTTATGCCGAAGTGACGAAACAATGAAGATGAAAACGACACCGAACCGCCTGTTTCTGATCGCCGCCCTGGCCGGCGCGATGAGCGGCCCAGTCCACGCAGAGACGCCGGCGGCCGCCGCGACCGTTGCGACGGTCAACGGCACGCCGATCACGCAGGCCGACGTCGACACGTTGCTGCGCGCGTCCGGGCAACCCGATTCGCCGCAGGTCCGCCAGGCGATCAAGAATCAGCTGATTACGCGCGTGCTGGTCCAGCAGGCCGCCGAGAAGGCGAACTACGCCGACAAGCCCGAGGTCAAGGCGGCGGTGCAGCAGGCGAAGGCGAATGCCGAAGTGCAGCTTTACCTGCGCGACAACGTGAAGCCCGAGCCGGTGACCGACGAGCAGGTCAAGGCGCGCTACGACGAGCTCGTGGCGTCGCTCGGCAAGAACGAGTACAAGCCGCGCCTGATCGTCGTCCAGGATCCGGTGACGGCCGCGACGGTGCTGAGCGAGTTGAAGGCGGGCAAGTCGTTCGACGGGCTGGCGCGCCAGTACAGCATCGCGCCGAGCCGCGACAGCGGCGGCGAGTTGCCGTGGGTGAGCTTCCACACGCCGGCGGCGGAAGGCAAGACGTCCGGCTTGCCGCTGCCGGTCGCGCAGGCGCTCGAGAAACTGACGGTCGGCGCCGCGACGAAGGATTCGATCCCGGTCGACGGCGTGCGGGCGATCGTGAAGCTGGATGCGAAGCGGCCGACGCAGGTGCCGGGTTTCGCGACCGCGAAGCCGGCGCTGCAGCAGCAACTGCAGGCGGCCGCCGTGGAGAAGGCGAGCGCGCAGATGATCGGCAACCTGCTGAAGGACGCGAAGATCACGCAGTAACGCGGCGGCGTCGAAACGCCGCGCGTCACGCGCGCCAGATCATGCTCGCGCTCGTGTCGGTTGCCGACGCGACGCGAAAGCCGAGCCGTTCGTAAAGCCGCCGCGCCGGGTTGCCGTGCAGCACGCTGAGCGATACCGGCACGTGCGCGCGCGCCGCGTCGGCCAGCAATGCGTTCAGCACGGCTTCGCCGATGCCCCGGCCCTGATGATCGGGGAGGATCTGGATCTGGTGAACGTGCCACTCGTCGGCGGCGCGTGTCACCTTCAGCAAGCCGATTGCGTCGTCGGCGTCGCAGACGATCATCGCATCGTCGAAGTTCGCGCGAATGCGCCGGTCGTGCGCTTCGTCGTCGGTTGGCGCGCCGACGCGCTGCAGGTGCACGGTCATCGTGAGCCGACGCAGGGTCAGCAGGAACGGCAGGTCGGCGGCGCATGCCGGGCGCAGGTGGATTGCGTGTGTCATCGTGCGGACTCGTACGTTCGTTCGGGACGGGAGCGCCGACGGAAAGGTCGAACCCCGCAGCGCATCATCCGCGATGGCGGGAAGCCGGTCAAAGGGCGCAACGCCGAGCCCGGCGCGCATGCGTGGCCGATCATCCGGCGCGCCGGCCCGAGTGCGGGTGCACATCGGCGAGATTGGCGATCAGCGTGTCGATCACGACGCGCTTCAGGCTCACGAGCGCCGAAGGCGCATCGCCTCCGCCCGCATGGAGGCACACGTCGACAGACGGCAGCGGCGGCAGGCCGTCGCGCTCGCCGAGCTGCCGCAGCGCCGGCGGCACACCCGCCATCGTTCTCGATGTAATGCCCAGGCCGCCGGCGACGCCGGCCCACAGGCTTTGCAGGCTGCCGGTCGTGTAGGCGAGCCGCCACGGGATGCCGGCCTTGTCGAGCGCGTCGGTACCCGCCTTGCGGAACAGGCACGGCGGCTTGTACAGCGCAAGATCGAGCGGTGCGCCGGCACGCGGACGCACGTCGATGCCTTGCGGCCCGATCCACGCCATCGGCAGCGTGACCAGGTGTTCGGCGTCGGCGCGATGCCCGCGCCCCATCGCGAGCACGATGTCGAGTTCGCCGCCATCGAGCCGGTCGAGCAACGCGCCGTTGCCGTCGACGACGATGTCGACGCGCACGCCCGGATGCGTGCGCTTGAACCGGCCGAGCGCGACGGGCAGCCACGCTTCGGCGAAATCGCCGGGCAGCCCGAATCGCACGGCGCCGTCGATCGCCGCGCCGCGGATCGCGCCGACCGCCTCGTCGTTCAGTTCGAGGATGCGGCGCGCATAGGACAGCATCAGTTCGCCGGCTTCGGTCGGCACGAGGCCGCGCCCCTGGCGGCGAAACAGCGGCTGGCCGATCTGCGTTTCGAGCTTGCGCATCTGCTGGCTGACCGCCGACTGCGAGCGGCCGATCCGGTCGGCGGCGCGGTTGAGGCTGCCGAGCCGATCCGCGGCAATCAGCGTGCGCAGCGCATCCATGTCGAGATTCGGAAGCGTCATGATTCGGTTTTTCTTATAAGTCAGTTTCGAATTATCGTATTTATTGCGTATTCCCGTCGCTACCATCAAGTGAACCGGTCGTTTCGGTTCACGGGGATGCGCGCGATACGCGGCTGGATACGCGGCTGCGGATGTCCGTGAGGTTGCTTCCCTTCTTTCCGACAAGG
Source organism: Burkholderia sp. HAN2018 (assembly GCF_024704855.1). Classification (NCBI taxonomy): domain Bacteria; kingdom Pseudomonadati; phylum Pseudomonadota; class Betaproteobacteria; order Burkholderiales; family Burkholderiaceae; genus Burkholderia; species Burkholderia sp. HAN2018. Next base: position 69,915 of record NZ_QOBB01000034.1, read on the forward strand.
ACATTGAATGAAAATCGGCTCGATATTCCGCCAAGGCTTTCCCGGCATGCTGCTGGCCGCGTCGATGATTCCCGGTGACGCATCGGCCGCGCCGTCGCTCGCGGGGACGTGGACGCTGGTCGCGGCGGACGTACAACATCCCGACGGCACGATCGGCCGCGACTACGGTGCCGATCCGACGGGCCTGCTGCTGATCGACGCGCGCGGGAACTACTCGCTGCAGATCTTCAAGTCGGAACGCCCGCGCTTCGCGTCGAACGACAAGGCGACCGGCACGCCGGAGGAATTCCGTGACGCCGTGCTCGGCTCGAGTACCCACTACGGCACGCTGAGCGTCGATCCCGCGAACCACACGCTGGCGTTTCACATCAGCAATGCGTCGTACCCGAACTGGGCCGGGCAAACGCAGACGCGCACCTATCAATTGAAGGACGGCGAGCTGAGCTACCGCGTTCCGCCGCGTGCCAACGGCGACATTCCGATCTCGGTGTGGCGGCGAAAGGATTGAACCGGGAGGCCGTTCGATCCGTGATGCATGCGGCCGTGAGGCCGTGATCGCGGCCGTTCCGGCACGCGCCGGGTAGCCGGCGCCACACGCTGTTTCCGCTGGCCCGCGCAAGCCGCCGCCGCCGGCCCGGCGAGCCGGATCAGAGGCCGCGGCTTCCCGTGCCTCCCCCACCGGTATTCCTCCGTCAGCCCTGTCCGCATATCATGCGCACATCGCGCACCTGCCGGCCGCAGGCGCCGCCGCTTCCGACGCGGCGGTGCGTCTGCCTGCACGGCGCAGCACACAGGGATTCTCGATGGACACCAAACGATCGCGGCCGGGCCTCGTCGCCGCGCTGCTCTGGGCGGCGCTGTATCTCGCGACCGGCTATATCTCGCACGAGTTCAACGGCCCCGTCCGGCTGACGGGCTACATCTGGCTGCCGGCCGGCGTGACGGTCGGCGCGTTCATGCTGCGGCCGATGCGCGAATGGCTGACGCTGGCCGGCGCGTTCCTGGCCGGGCAGCTCGCGCTGACCGGCATCGAACACGGCAGTCTGGTCAACGCGGTGCTGTTCACGGTGGACGAGGTCGGCGCCGCCGCGCTCGCGGTGTGGCTCGTCCAGCGCGTGCGGTTCTCGCTCGAAGGGCTGTATTTCCTGCGCTCGGTGATCCTCGCCGGCCTGATCGCGGGCGTGATCGGCGCGATCGGCGGCGCGGCGTGGTACACGGCGGTCAAGGGCGCGCCGTTCCTCGACGTGTGGTCGGTGTGGGCCGCGTCCGATTTCGTCGGCGTGCTGCTGGTCACGCCGGTACTCGCGTCATGGTCGCGCTTTCGCGCGCACCGCTCGGGCGACCACGAGCGCTTCGACCTGGTACTCGGCATCGTCGCGTTCGCGCTGCTCGTGATCGGCGCACTCGTGATCTTCGACGGCGACACGTCGAAGAAATTCGGCACGGGCGCCGGCTTTGCGCTGACGTATATCCCGCTGTTCCTGACCGTCGCGGTGACGCTGCTGCTCGGCGGCCGCGCGGGTTCGTCGTCGGTGCTGGTGCTCGCGCTGATCGTGATCGAGCAGACCGCGCAGGGCGACGGCCCGTTCGCGTCGTTCCATGAGCACTACGGCAGTTCGCTGCTCGAGGCGCAGCTTTACCTGGCGGTCGCGTCGCTGCTGGTGCTGACGGTGAGCACGCTGAAGACGACGCGCGAGCGCGTGCACGAGCATGCGGCGGTCCTGCAGAACAACATGGAACTCGCGCTCGCGAGCGCCGGCCAGATCGCGTACGTGCTCGATCCGGAATCGGGGCGGATCGAGTGGAGCGGCGACGTCGAGCGCGTGTTCGGTGTCGGCGTCGACGCGGCGCAGATCGCGAGCGTGTCGCTCGTGCTCGAACGTGTGCAGCCGGGCGACCGCGATGCGTTGAGCGACTACTGGAACGCGGAGATCGCCGGCGAGGATCGTGCGTCGCTGTCGCTGCGTATCGTGCAGCGCGACGGCGGCACGCAGACGATCACCGATCACGGCGCACCGTTGCTCGACTCGAATGTCGACGTGACGGTGGTGGCAGGCGTCTGGCAGCTCGAGCGCGTGTGGCCAGCGGACGAATGAGCGGGGACGCGTCATGACGGGCCGCACGGGCGTCCTGCTGATCCACGGGCTCGGCGGCACGCAATACGATCTCGGTTCGCTGCACAAGGCGGTGCGGCGCGCGGGCGGCGATACGCACATGATCACGCTGCCGGGGCACGGCACGCGCCCCGAGGATCTGGTCGGCGTGCGCGCGGAGGCATGGCTCGACGCGGTGACCGAGCAGTATCGCGCGCTGGAGAACGAGTACGACACCGTGCATGTCGCGGGCATGTGCATGGGCGCGCTGGTCGCACTGCTGCTGTGCCATCGCGTGCAGCATGCGCGCGGCCGGCTCGCGCTGCTGGCCACGCCGGTGTTCATCGACGGCTGGTCGACGCCGTGGTACCGGGCGCTGCGGCATGTGCTGTATCGCGTGCCGGGTGTCGCGGAGCGGATGCGCGTCGAGGAAGGCGATCCGTTCGGCATCAAGAACGCGACGATCCGCGCGATCGTGAAGAAGAAGTTCGAGCGCGAGGACAGTTTCCACTATGCGTGGGTGCCGCTCGCGTGCGTGCGCCAGGTCGACCGGATGCGCGACTGGGCGCACGAGGCGGCAGCCGGCACGCCGTGCGCGACGCTCGTGCTGCATGCGCGCGAGGACGAGCTGACGAGCCTGCGCTCGGCCGATTTCCTGCTCGCGAAGATGCCCGACGCGCGCGGGATCGTGCTGGAGAACAGCTACCACATGATCTGCGCGGACAACGATCGCGACGACGTCGCGCGCCACGTGCTCGAATTCTTCGGGTTCGATCCGGTGCATGCGGTCAGCCCGGCGATGGCGCGCAGGATGGGGCGGATGGCGCCGTGACGAACGCTTACGCCGCTTCCGGGGGATGCGCGATCCGCGCCCGGATCTCGGGCGACGCAAGACACGTGGCAACCGCTTCGTAGCCGGGTGAGCCCGGGTAAGGCGCCACGCGCGAAGGCGGACTGTGATTGGCCGGGCACAGGATGATCGCTTCATGCGGGCCGACCGCCGACAGGTCGAGGATCGCCGACGAACGCGTCAGCAGGAACAGCGGCCGCATCCCGGCGGCGGCCTGTTCGCGCAGACGGGCAATCAGTGCCTGTTGCGTGGGGCGATCGAGATCCTGTTCGATCATGTCGACGACCCGTGTGCGCGGGCCTTCGGCTTCGAGGGCGACGAGCAGCGCGGTCAGCGCCGCCGACGGCGTCGCGCCTCGGGCGACGAGCGCTGCCGATGCACGGTCGACGCGCGACTTCAACGCAGGATCGGTGCGCAGCACGTCGCGCGCCGCCGCACCGTCGTGTTCCAGCCGGTCGAGGCCGACGAACGCGGCGCCGGGTAGCGCGTCGGCGAGCCGGAGCGCCAGCCGCGTCTTGCCGCTGCCGAGCGGGCCGATGATGTAGTTCAGCGGCCGGATGTCGCGACACTCGAACCACTCGCCGCCCCACGGCCACGGCAGGCTGAATGCCACGCCGTCGCTGCTGTCGTCGACGAGCCGGGCCAGTTCGCCGTCGGCCGGCATCCGGCCGCGCGCGAGGCCGGCGCGGATTGCGTGTACCCGATCGACCTTGCGCACGAGATCCTGAATCCCGTGATCCAGCGCCGCTTCGTGAGCGGCCAGTGCGTCGTCCAGGCTGCGCGCGTCGCCGTCGAGCACGCTCGCCACCTGCGCGAGACCGAGGCCGAGTGCGCGCAGCGCGGCGATGTCGGCCGCGCGGGCGAGATCGTCCGGGCCGTACGCACGGTATCCGGCCGGCGTGCGTTCCGGCGTGACGAGGCCGTGCCGCTCGTACAGCCGCAGCGCCTTGATCGAGACACCGAGCCGCGCGGCGGCGGCCGACGCGTTCAAACGGGGCGTGGACGTGCTCATCCGTCACCTCTCCTTGCTGTCGATTCGTTGCGCTCAGCATAAAGGCGATCCCAAGGGCCGGGTCAAGCGAGCGTGCATGTGCGATGCACACAAGGTGTCGGCCGGAAATCGGAGGCCGGCGGCGGCCCCTTTCTCGCCGCGCCGCGCATCTGGGAGAATGCGGCCGGGCCGATTCACGGCCGGCGCCGACACGGCGCAGGATCCGACAGGTGGGAAATTGACCGACAACGAAGAACTTTCGCTGCACCAGGAGAGCCGCTTCTGGCAGCTTGCGCCGGTGAAATGGTGGATTCGCGGGCACGGCCGCGACGGCTATTCGTTCCGGCTGCTGCTGTGGCCGCCGGTGATCGTGTTCGTGCTCGAATTCCTCTGCATGATCTTCGATGCGCTGTACACCAGCATCGGCATCAGCGCGGTCGCGACGCTGTTCCTCGGTTTCGCCGGATACCATGGCGCGCAGCGCGAATGGCTGGTGCCGTCCGCGACCACGCGCGCGCTCGTGAAGGCACGCATGAAGAAGGCGGCCGAGCGGTTCTCGTCGCTCGGCGTGGGCGCGACCGTGCTCGCGATCTTCGTCGCCGCGACGTCGCTGTCGCTCGTGATGTCGGGTCAGGCGGTGCTGGACAGCGTATCGAAGGATGCCGTGTCGATCTTCATCGCGCTGGTGTTCCTGCCGGTGTACGTGTCCGGCGCGGTGCGCAAGCTGGCGATCGCGCGGATCGAGGAACTGGAGGCGCTGCGCAACGCGACCGTCGGCACCCGCCTGAAATTCGACCGGGCCGGCGCGGTGCGCGCGGTCGTCGTGCAGGGCGCGGCCGGGCAAGGGACGGTGTCCGTGCTGGAGTACACGGTGCTCGGGTTCAACCCGCCGCTCGAACAGGTCGGGCGCGAACCGCACGGGGCGCGGTAAAGGCGGGCGCCAGGTCGGCCGTAAAGGCGATGCCTCAGGCCGGAAAGCGCGCGTGTTCCGGCGCCGGCGTGAGGTTGTCGGGCCACTGCACTTCGAACAGCGTGCCGCCCGTGCGGCTCGGCATGCAGACAGCTTCGCCATGATGCGCATGGGCGATCGCCGCGACGACGGCGAGCCCGAGGCCGCTGCCGCCCGGCTGCGTGTCGTCGGCGCGCCGGAAGGCCTTGAACACGTGCGGCGCGAAATCGGCCGGGATGCCGGGGCCGTCGTCTCCGACGCGCAACCGGCACATCCCTTGTTCGATGCGCGTCTGGATGCGGATCGCGCCGGGCACCGCATGGCGCCGCGCGTTTTCCAGCAGCGCCAGCAGCGCCTGGCGGATGCGCACCGGGTCGCAACGCATGCGCCGCGTGTCGAGATCGAGCACCGGATGCTGGCCGGCGGCCCGCAGCGCCGGCTCGAACATGTCGACCACCGCACGCGCATCCGACGCGAGATCGGTGTCGCGGATCTCGATGCTCAGGTGGCCGCTGTCCGCGAGGCTGACCACGCGCAGATCCTCGATCAGCCGCGTCAGCCCTTCGACCTGCCCGAGCAGGCTGCGGAACTGCGCTTCGTCGGGGGTGAACACGCCTTCGGCGAGCCCCTGCAGGCGCCCGCGCAGCACCGTGACGGGCGTGCGCAGCTCGTGCGCGATCGCCGCGTTCCAGAGCGCCTGCTCGTTGGTCACGCGCTGCAGCTCGCTGGCGAGCGCGTTGAAGTTGTCGGCGAGCAACGCGGCTTCGTGCAGCGAACGGTCGCCCGCGACGGCGCGTGCGTCGAGATCGCCGCGCGCGACGCGGCGAATGCTTTCGGTGACCGAATTGAGTGGCACGAGGATGCGGCGCGCGAGATTGACCGCGACCGCGACCGACAGCGCGAGGCCGACCGCCGTGGTCGCGATCAGCCAGGCCCATTCCGGCCCGGTCGGCAGCAGGTTCTTCGTGTTGAAATGCGCGGGCCAGTAATTGAACGCGATGTAGTAGAAGACGGTGGCGGTGAGCACCATCAGCACGGTCACGCCGAACACCATGCCTGCCATGGTCAGCGCGATCTGCCGGCTCAGGCCGTCGAGCTTCATGCTCAGCTCCAGAGCTTGTAGCCGACGCCGCGCACGCTGACCGGCACACCCTGCACGCCGAGGTCGTCCAGCTTCTTGCGCAGCTTGCTGACGTGGCTGTCCACCGTGCGTTCCAGCGCGTCGCCTTCCGGCAGGCAGGTGGCCATCAGCTCGGCGCGGCTGAACACGCGCCGCGGCGCGCGCGCGAGTTGCGCGAGCAGCTTGAATTCGGTGAGCGTCAGGACGAGCGTGTGCCGTTCGCTGCCCACTTCGAGCGTGGCTTCGTGGTGTTCGAGATCGATCTCGAACGGCGCGACCCGCAGCACGCGCTGTTCTTCCTGGCGCGCGCCGGCCATCGAGCGGCGCAGCACCGCCTGCGCGCGCGCCACGACTTCGGCGGGATTGAACGGCTTCACCACGTAGTCGTCGGCGCCGATGCGCAGGCCGGTGAGCTTGTCGATGTCCTGGTCGAGCGCGGTCAGCATGATGACGGGCGTGTCGCCGCGATGACGGATTTCGGCGAGCACCTTCCAGCCGTCGACGTGCGGCATCTGCACGTCGAGCAGCACGAGGTCGGGCTTGAGCTGCAGGTGCAGCTCCAGTGCGCGGCGGCCGTCGGCGGCGTGTACGGTGCGCAGGCCGCCGCGCGCGAGATAGGCGGTCAGGATCTCGGCGATCTCGGGTTCGTCTTCGGCGATGAGGACGAGCGCCTGGGCGTTCTGGCCGGCGCCGGGCGATGAAGAAAATTCGGGCATGGCCACTCGTTCAGATCCATCAGGGGGTTCCGTCAGGTCGCCATACTACCGCACGGCCGGCGCAATCGAACGGAGGCGGGGGACAGCGCGGCGCGACGCGATTCGCGCCCGGCCGACGGATGTCCCGCCCTTGCCTGCGTTTGTAAAGAAGCTACGGCGCCGGCATCCGGCGACGCGTGCCGGTCCGGCACGCGTCGTCGGACTCAGATGTGACCCAGCAGCACGAGTATCACGACGATGATGACGATCAACCCGACCGAGCCCGACGGCCAGTAGCCCCAGCTTCGGCTGTGCGGCCACGCCGGAAACGCCCCGATGAGCAGCAGAATCAGAATGATGATGAGGATCGTACCGAGCATCGCACCCCTCCTGACGTCGTGAATGGACGGTGCCTCCCGCCGCAATTCGTGTGCCGCGGCGGGGGCGGCCGAAAGGCGGCGCAAGCGCACGGTTGGAATGCCTGAAATTCACCCGATGAATACCCGCCGATTCAGAAAATAAAGTTTGAAAATGCATCCCCGCCCCCTATGCTGAATCCTTCTGATCTGGCGGGCATGCGATGGCTGAACTTTTTCTGGTACGGCACGGGCAGGCGTCCTTCGGCACGGACGACTACGACCGGCTTTCCCCGGCGGGCGAGCAGCAGGGCGTCTGGCTCGGCGAATACTTTGCGCAGCAAGGCCTGGCGTTCGACCGCGTGATCTGCGGCACGATGAACCGCCACGCGCAGACGGTCGACGCGATCCTGCGCGGGATGGGCCGCGAGGGCGCGGAGATCGACCGCCATCCCGGCCTGAACGAATACGACTTCCACGGCCTGTTCGCCGCCGCCGCGCACGACTACCCGGACATCGCCCGCCTCGCGGCCGGCTCGATGAAGGAGCATTTCCGCGCGCTGCGGCAGGTGCTGCAGCTCTGGTCGGAAGACAAGCTCGGCGATTCGGCCCCCGAGACCTGGGCGCACTTCCAGCAGCGCGTGGCCGATGCCCGCGCGGCCATCCGCCACGGCGGCGGCCAGCGTGTGCTGACGGTGAGCTCCGGCGGCCCGATCGCGGTCACCGTGCAGCAGGTGCTGGCCGCCCCGCCGTCGAGCGCGATCGCGCTGAACCTGCAGATCCGCAACAGCAGCCTTTCGCAGTTTTTCTTCAACGCCGATGCATTCCACCTCGCGTCGTTCAACGGCATCCCGCATCTGGAGGATCCCGAACGACACGCGCTGCGAACCTACGGCTGACCCACGAACGATCGCGACGATGACGAACCCTACCCAGCAACTCGACGTAGCCCGCCTCACGCGCTATCTGGAAGCGCACGTGCCGGGTTTCGAAGGCCCGGTCGACACGGAGAAGTTTGCCGGCGGCCAGTCGAATCCGACTTTCCTGCTGCATGCGAAGAGCGGCCGCTACGTGCTGCGCCGCCAGCCGCCGGGCGAACTGCTGAAATCCGCGCACGCGGTCGACCGCGAATTCCGCGTGCTGAGCGCGCTGTCGGGCACCGCGGTGCCGGTCGCGCATCCGTATCACCTCTGCGAAGACCGCGACGTGATCGGCAGCCTGTTCTACGTGATGAGCTTCGAGGACGGCCGGATCTTCTGGGATCCCGCGCTGCCGGAACTGCCGAAGGCCGATCGCGCGGTGTGCTACGACGCCTTGCTGCAGACGATGGCCGCGTTGCACGACGTCGATGTCGACGCGGTGGGCCTCGCCGACTACGGCCGCCCCGGCAACTACTTCGAGCGCCAGATCGGCGTCTGGACGAAGCAGTACCGCGCGGCGGAAACGGAGCGCCTCGACGCGATGGAGACGCTGATCGACTGGCTGCCGAAGGCGTGCCCGGCCGACACGGGCCGGCCGACGCTGGTGCATGGCGATTTCCGGATCGACAACCTGATGTTCGCGCGTGACAGCTATCGCGTGCAGGCCGTGCTCGACTGGGAACTGTCGACGCTCGGCAACCCGCTCGCGGATCTCGCGTACTTCTGCATGTGCCTGCGGCTGCCGTCGGGCGGGCAGGTGCGCGGGCTCGCGGGCCAGGATCGCGCGGAACTCGGCATTCCCGACGAAGCGGCGATCGTTGCGCGTTATTGCGAGCTGCGCGGCATCGAGCCGATCCGCGACTGGCATTTCTACCTCGCATTCAGTTTCTTCCGGCTCGCGGCGATCGCGCAGGGCGTGAAGGCGCGCGCGCTGCAGGGCAACGCATCGAGCGAGCAGGCGCTGCGCGTCGGCGCGATGGCCGGGCGTCTCGCCGAGATGGCCGTCGGCGTGATCGACGCGCAGCGCTGACATCGCCGGGCACGACACCACATCAATGGAGGAGCACAGCAACATGGCAACGAATCTGTTCGACCTGACGGGCAAGATCGCACTGGTGACGGGCGCGAGCCGCGGCATCGGCGAGGAAATCGCGAAACTGCTCGCGGAGCAGGGCGCGCACGTGATCGTGTCGAGCCGCAAGCTCGACGACTGCCAGGCCGTGGCCGACGCGATCGTCGCGGCGGGCGGCCGCGCCGAGGCGCTGGCCTGCCACGTCGGGCGCCTGGAAGACATCGCCGCGACGTTCGAGCATATCCGCGGCAAGCACGGGCGGCTCGACATCCTCGTGAACAACGCGGCCGCGAACCCGTATTTCGGGCACATCCTCGATACCGATCTCGCCGCTTACGACAAGACGGTCGATGTGAACATCCGCGGCTACTTCTTCATGTCGGTCGAGGCCGGCAAGCTGATGAAGGAACACGGCGGCGGCGCGATCGTCAACACGGCGTCGGTGAATGCGCTGCAGCCGGGCGACCGGCAGGGCATCTACTCGATCACGAAGGCGGCCGTCGTCAACATGACGAAGGCGTTCGCGAAGGAATGCGGGCCGTTCGGCATCCGCGTGAACGCGCTGCTGCCGGGGCTCACGAAGACGAAGTTCGCGGGCGCGCTGTTCGCCGACAAGGACATCTACGAGACGTGGAAGGCGAAGATCCCGCTGCGCCGCCACGCGGAACCGCGCGAAATGGCCGGCACCGTGCTGTACCTCGTGTCGGACGCGGCGAGCTACACGAACGGCGAATGCATCGTCGTCGACGGCGGCCTGACGATCTGAGCGCGCGATGAAGATCGACAGCTACGCCGGCCAGGCCGTGATGATCACCGGCGCCGCGAGCGGCTTCGGCGCGTTGCTCGCGAGCGAGCTCGCCGCGATGGGCGCGCGGCTGGCGCTCGGCGACCTGAACGGCGAGGCGCTCGAACGCGTGGCCG
>NZ_QOBB01000035.1:0-49174 GCF_024704855.1 Burkholderia sp. HAN2018
CGCCGGCGAAGGCCGGCACGAACACCGGCACGGTCGCGGCTTCGGGCTTCTTGCGCGCGAGCGCAGCCCGGCGGGCGGCGGCCAGACGGTCGGTGGTCGCGGCAGGCAGGTCGGCCGCGCGCTCGTCCAGCGCGCGGCGCACCTTCAGCGCGAATTCGTGTTCTCGATTTGCGGGAGCGGAGCTCATAGCGTGATTCCTTTGGCCTTGAGCGCTTGCGCCAGGGTGTGGGTGGCTCGCGAGCAGTGCGTCTTGACGCTGCCCTCGGAGCACCCCATTGCGGCGGCAGTCTCGGCGACATCCATATCTTCCCAATAACGCATCAGGAACGCTTCCCGTTGACGCGTCGGAAGTTTCTGGATTTCTTCGTCGATCAGGGCCAGAACCTGCTCTCGTTCGAGGCGGTGCTCGCTGCTTTCGACGCCCGCGTTGTCGTCCGCGGATTCGAGGGTTTCGAGCGGGTCGAAATCGTCGTCGTCGGTGTTGTTCAGCGACGAGAACAGCGTGACCCACGTGTTGCGGACCTTCTGCCGGCGGAACCAGTCGTGGATCGCGTTCTGCAGGATCCGCTGAAAAAGCAGCGGCAGCTCGGCCGCCGGCCGGTCGCCGTACTTCTCCGCAAGCTTGATCATCGCGTCCTGCACGATGTCGAGCGACGCATCGTCGTCACGCACGGCGTACGCGGCCTGCTTGAACGCGCGCCTTTCGACGCCCGCCAGAAAGTCGGCGAGTTCCTTGTCTGATGCCATTCCGTGAAGGTATGCGCTGCGGGCCGCTGCGTGGTGAAAAAGGTCGAAAAATTTCGTAAAACCCGCGGATGCTATCAAATTTTCGTGCCGCTTGGCACCGGGGCGGGCGCCGCACGTTGCGCGCGAGCCGCGGCGGCGGGGTGCCGGGCGGGGCCCATGATGCGCTGCGGGATATTTTGCTTGACGACCCATTCGCGACCCGCTATCGTCAGCGATTCGCAACATGAAGTGATGGTCTCATTTGAGGCTGGCCCAAGAAGCCTGCCCTTCAAACTGGACGCGCCGCTTGAACCCGAGCCACAAGCCCGGCAGAGAGCACCCGATCAATTTTTTGCCGAAAATTCGAAAGGTCAAAATGAACATGCCCAGCGCGGAATTCTCCACGTCGGAACCCCTTTCCCCTCCCGATAGCGACTCCATCGGCGGCACCGTGCTCATGAAGGCACTGGCCGATGAAAACGTCGAATTCATCTGGGGCTACCCCGGCGGCTCGGTACTCTACATCTACGACGAGCTTTACAAGCAGGACAAGATTCAGCACGTGCTGGTGCGCCACGAACAGGCGGCCGTGCACGCAGCCGATGCGTATGCGCGTTCCACCGGCAATGTCGGCGTCTGCCTCGTGACGTCGGGCCCCGGTGTCACCAACGCGGTGACCGGCATCGCAACGGCGTACATGGATTCGATCCCGATGGTCGTGATCAGCGGCCAGGTGCCCACGGCAGCGATCGGCCAGGACGCTTTCCAGGAGTGCGACACCGTCGGCATCACGCGTCCGTGCGTGAAGCACAACTTCCTCGTGAAGGACGTGCGCGACCTCGCGGAAACCGTCAAGAAGGCGTTCTACATCGCCCGCACCGGCCGTCCGGGCCCCGTGCTGATCGACATCCCGAAGGACATCTCGAAGACGCCGTGCCAGTACGAGCCGGTCAAGAGCGTGTCGCTGCGTTCGTACAACCCGGTCACGAAGGGCCATTCGGGTCAGATCCGCAAGGCCGTGTCGCTGCTGCTGACGGCGAAGCGTCCGTACATCTACACGGGCGGCGGCATCATCCTCGCCGACGCGTCGCGCGAACTGAACCAGTTCGCGGACCTGCTCGGCTACCCGGTCACGAACACGCTGATGGGCCTCGGCGGCTATCGCGCGTCGGACAAGAAATTCCTCGGCATGCTCGGCATGCACGGCACCTACGAAGCGAACATGGCGATGCAGCACTGCGACGTGCTGATCGCGATCGGTGCCCGCTTCGACGACCGTGTGATCGGCGATCCGGCGCACTTCGCGTCGCGTCCGCGCAAGATCATCCACATCGACATCGACCCGTCGTCGATCTCGAAGCGCGTGAAGGTCGACATCCCGATCGTCGGCGACGTGAAGGAGGTGCTGAAGGAGCTGATCGAGCAGCTGCAGACGGCCGAGCATGGCCCCGACACCGAAGCCCTCGCGCAATGGTGGAAGGACATCGAGGGCTGGCGCGCGAAGGACTGCCTGAAGTACGACCGCGAAAGCGAGATCATCAAGCCGCAGTACGTGGTCGAGAAGGCGTGGGAGCTGACGGACGGCAATGCGTTCGTGTGCTCGGACGTCGGCCAGCACCAGATGTGGGCGGCGCAGTTCTACCGTTTCAACAAGCCGCGTCGCTGGATCAACTCCGGCGGCCTCGGCACGATGGGCTTCGGCCTGCCGGCAGCGATGGGCGTCAAGATGGCGCACCCGGACGACGACGTGCTGTGCATCACGGGCGAAGGCTCGATCCAGATGTGCATTCAGGAGTTGTCGACCTGCCTGCAGTACGACACGCCCGTGAAGATCATTTCGCTGAACAACCGCTATCTCGGCATGGTTCGCCAGTGGCAGCAGATCGAATACAGCAAGCGCTATTCGCATTCGTACATGGATGCGCTGCCTGACTTCGTGAAGCTCGCCGAAGCGTACGGCCATGTCGGCATGCGGATCGAAAAGACTTCGGATGTGGAGCCGGCGCTGAAGGAAGCGCTGCGCCTGAAGGACCGCACCGTGTTTCTCGACTTCCAGACCGATCCGACCGAAAACGTCTGGCCGATGGTACAGGCCGGCAAGGGCATCACCGAGATGCTGCTCGGATCGGAAGACCTGTAACGGCGCGACGCGCGCCTGGGCCGAAGCGGCCGCCTTCACGAAGGGCGGTGCGGCACGCGGCGGCGCGCGGCGCGAGTGAATCGACACGGACACATTCTGGAAGAAGCGAACATGAGACACATCATTTCCGTCCTGCTGGAGAACGAACCGGGCGCGTTGTCGCGCGTGGTCGGTCTGTTTTCCGCACGCGGCTACAACATCGAAACCTTGACGGTGGCGCCGACCGAAGACCAATCGCTGTCGCGGCTCACCATCGTTTCCATTGGCTCCGACGACGTGATCGAACAGATCACGAAGCATCTGAACCGCCTGATCGAGGTGGTGAAAGTGGTGGACCTGACCGACGGTGCACACATCGAACGCGAGCTGATGCTGATCAAGGTACGTGCAGTGGGCAAGGAGCGCGAAGAAATGAAGCGGATGGCGGACATTTTCCGCGGCCGCATCATCGACGTGACCGAAAAGACCTACACGATCGAATTGACGGGCGCGAGCGACAAGCTCGACGCATTCATCCAGGGGCTGGACGCGGGCGCGATCCTCGAGACCGTGCGCACCGGCAGCTCCGGCATCGGACGCGGCGAGCGCATCCTGAAGGTGTGATGCCGACATTGCCAAAGTGGCACGCCGGGTGCGCCGTCATGTCCCGGCCCGCAGTACTCCATCCGAACGAATTGTTGAATTTTTGAATTAGCGAAGGAACCATCATGAACGTTTTCTACGACAAAGACGCTGACCTCTCCCTCATCAAGGGCAAGCAAGTCACGATCATCGGCTACGGCTCGCAAGGCCATGCACACGCGCTGAACCTGAAGGACAGCGGTGTCAACGTGACGGTCGGCCTGCGCAAGGGCGGCGCGTCGTGGAGCAAGGCCGAGAACGCCGGCCTGTCGGTCAAGGAAGTCGCGGAAGCGGTGAAGGGCGCCGACGTCGTGATGATGCTGCTGCCGGACGAGCAGATCGCCGACGTGTACGCGAAGGAAGTGCACGAGAACATCAAGCAGGGCTCGGCGCTGGCATTCGCGCACGGCTTCAACGTCCACTACGGCGCGGTGATCCCGCGCGCCGACCTCGACGTGATCATGATCGCGCCGAAGGCGCCGGGCCACACCGTGCGCGGCACGTACTCGCAAGGTGGCGGCGTGCCGCACCTGATCGCGGTTGCGCAGAACAAGTCGGGCGCGGCACGCGACATCGCGCTGTCGTACGCTGCGGCGAACGGCGGCGGCCGTGCCGGCATCATCGAGACGAACTTCCGTGAAGAAACCGAAACCGACCTGTTCGGCGAGCAGGCCGTGCTGTGCGGCGGTACCGTCGAGCTGATCAAGGCTGGTTTCGAAACGCTGGTCGAGGCAGGTTACGCGCCGGAAATGGCGTACTTCGAGTGCCTGCACGAACTGAAGCTGATCGTCGACCTGATCTACGAAGGCGGCATCGCGAACATGAACTACTCGATCTCGAACAACGCCGAGTACGGCGAGTACGTGACGGGCCCGCGCATCGTGACGGAAGAGACGAAGAAGGCGATGAAGCAGTGCCTGACCGACATCCAGACGGGCGAGTACGCGAAGAGCTTCATCCTCGAGAACAAGGCAGGCGCACCGACGCTGCAGTCGCGCCGTCGCCTGACGGCCGAGCACCAGATCGAGCAGGTCGGTGCGAAGCTGCGCGCGATGATGCCGTGGATCGCGAAGAACAAGCTCGTCGACCAGACGAAGAACTAAGCACCGCGTGCTGTTCCGGCCCCTCGAATAGAGGGCCGGTACCAAAAAGCCGCCCGAAGGCAGCAGTGCCCCGGGCGGCTTTTGTTATGCTACGGGCTTTGCAATTCACCGAACACAGAACGAATCCATGAACTATCCTCATCCGATCATCGCGCGCGAAGGCTGGCCGTTCATCGCGATTGCTGCCGTCATCGCGCTGTTGATCCACGCCGTCGGGGGCTTCGGCTTCGCGTGGCCGTTCTGGCTGCTGCTCGTCTTCGTCGTCCAGTTCTTCCGTGATCCGCAGCGCCCGATCCCGGCGCAGCCGAACGCGGTGCTGTGCCCGGCAGACGGTCGCATCGTCGCGGTCGAGACCGCGCAGGATCCGTACGCGAACCGCGAAGCGCTGAAGATCAGCGTGTTCATGAATGTATTCAACGTCCATTCGCAGCGCTCGCCGGTCGATGGCGCGATCTCCAAGGTCGAGTACTTCCCGGGTGCGTTCCTGAACGCGGCGATCGACAAGGCATCCACCGAGAACGAGCGTAACGCGGTCGTGATCCAGACGGCGAGCGGCAAGACCGTGACTGCCGTGCAGATCGCCGGCCTCGTCGCACGCCGGATTCTCTGCTACGTGCGCGCCGGCGAGCCGCTGTCGCGCGGCCAGCGCTACGGTTTCATCCGCTTCGGTTCGCGCGTCGACGTGTACCTGCCGCTCGGCAGCCGCGCGAAGGTATCGATCGGCGAGAAGGTCTACGCGTCGTCGACGATCCTCGCCGAGCTCGAACAGTAAGCGGCGGGGCGCACGATGGCCGCATTCAAACCGCGTCGGCCGCGCAACGGCGCCGGCCAGACGCCACGCCCGTTCCGCCGCAACAAGGGGATGGCCGCCGATCCGGTGCCGATCGAGAGCCGCCGCGCCGCGCGCCAGCGGTTCCTGAAGACGCGCGGCATCTACCTGCTGCCGAACGCGTTCACGACCGCCGCGCTGTTCTGCGGCTTCTTCGCGGTCGTGCAGGCGATGAACGTGCGCTTCGAGATCGCCGCAATCGCGATTTTCGTGGCGATGGTGCTCGACGGGATGGACGGGCGCGTCGCGCGGATGACGCATACGCAGAGCGCGTTCGGCGAGCAGTTCGACAGCCTGTCGGACATGGTGTCGTTCGGTGTCGCGCCCGCGCTCGTGATGTACGAGTGGGTGCTGAAGGATCTCGGCCGCTGGGGCTGGCTTGCCGCGTTCGTCTACTGCTCGGGCGCCGCGCTGCGCCTCGCGCGCTTCAACACGAACATCGGCGTCGTCGACAAGCGTTTCTTCCAGGGGCTGCCGAGCCCGGCCGCCGCCGCGCTGATCGCGGGCTTCGTGTGGCTCGCCACCGACAACCGCGTGCCGATGAAGCTCGGC
This sequence comes from Burkholderia sp. HAN2018, assembly GCF_024704855.1. Classification (NCBI taxonomy): domain Bacteria; kingdom Pseudomonadati; phylum Pseudomonadota; class Betaproteobacteria; order Burkholderiales; family Burkholderiaceae; genus Burkholderia; species Burkholderia sp. HAN2018. Next base: position 5,972 of record NZ_QOBB01000035.1, read on the forward strand.
TGGCTGCCGTGGGTCGCATTCGTGCTGACGATCTATGCGGGCGTGACGATGGTGTCGAACGCGCCGTTCTACAGCGGCAAGGCGCTCGACGTGCGGCACCGCGTGCCGTTCGCGGCGATCCTGCTGGTCGTCGTCGCGTTCGTGCTCGTGTCGTCCGACCCGCCGCTGATGCTGTTCTGCCTGTTCGTGCTGTACGGGCTGTCCGGCTACGTGTTCTGGGCCTACATGGCCGTGCGCGGGCGGGCAAACCCCGCGCGCTCGTCGCAGCGCGATCACTGACGCGCGTTGTTTACCCGGAAACGGCGGCCTCGGGGCCGCCGTTTTCATTTGTCCCCCTGTTCGACCCAGGCTGCCGGAAACCCCGGGTGCCGTCCGATTGCGCACCCAACGGAATGCCGCTATAGTCTTCGGCATGACTGCATTTTCCCGCCTCTCCCTCCTTCTAGCCGGTGCGCCGCTACGCGCGCTAGCTTCGGCGCGCCTGCCGCGCTGACCGTTCCCGCCCTCCGTCAAGCTTCGTCTGTTGTTGAGCGTCGCCAACGGTGGCGCGATCTCGTTACGTTTGACTTCCGTATAAAGAGCCCTGGAGCCCCCCATGACAGACAAGCTGATCATTTTCGATACGACGTTGCGTGACGGCGAACAATCGCCCGGCGCGTCGATGACGAAGGAAGAGAAAATCCGCATCGCGAAGCATCTCGAGCGGATGAAGGTCGACGTGATCGAGGCCGGCTTCGCGGCCAGCTCGAACGGCGATTTCGACGCGATCCACACGATCGCCGGTCTCGTGAAGGACAGCACGATCTGCTCGCTGGCGCGGGCCAACGACAAGGACATCCAGCGTGCGGCCGACGCGCTGAAGCCGGCCAACAGCTCGCGGATCCACACGTTCATCGCGACGTCGCCGCTGCACATGGAGAAGAAGCTGCGCATGACGCCGGACCAGGTGTTCGAGCAGGCGCGTCTCGCGGTGCGTTTCGCACGCAAGTTCACCGATAACGTCGAATTCTCGCCGGAAGACGGCAGCCGTTCGGACCTCGACTTCCTGTGCCGCGTGCTGGAAGCCGTGATCGCCGAAGGGGCGACGACCATCAACATCGCCGACACGGTCGGCTACGGCGTGCCCGAGCTCTACGGCAACCTCGTGAAGACGCTGCGCGAACGTATTCCGAACTCGGACAAGGCGATCTTCTCCGTGCATTGCCACAACGACCTCGGGATGGCGGTGGCGAACTCGCTCGCCGGCGTGAAGATCGGCGGCGCGCGCCAGATCGAGTGCACGATCAACGGTCTCGGCGAGCGCGCGGGCAACACGTCGCTCGAGGAAATCGTGATGGCGGTGAAGACCCGCAAGGACTACTTCGGCCTCGACGTCGGCATCGACACGACGCAGATCGTGCCGACGTCGAAGCTCGTGTCGCAGATCACCGGCTTCGTCGTGCAGCCGAACAAGGCGGTGGTCGGCGCGAATGCGTTCGCGCACGCATCGGGCATCCACCAGGACGGCGTGCTGAAGGCGCGCGACACCTACGAGATCATGCGCGCGGAAGACGTGGGCTGGACCGCGAACAAGATCGTGCTCGGCAAGCTGTCGGGCCGTAACGCGTTCAAGCAGCGCCTGCAGGAGCTCGGCGTGTCGCTCGACAGCGAAAGCGAACTGAACGCGGCGTTCATGCGCTTCAAGGATCTGGCCGATCGCAAGGCCGAGATCTTCGACGAGGACATTATCGCGATCGTGTCCGAGGAATCGGCGCTCGCACACGAGCAGGAACACTTCAAGTTCGTGTCGCTGTCGCAGCACTCGGAAACGGGCGAGCAGCCGCACGCGAAGGTCGTGTTCGGGGTCGACGGCAAGGAAGTGACCGGCGAGGCGCGCGGCAACGGCCCGGTCGACGCGACGTTCAATGCGATCGAGAGCGAAGTCGGCAGTGGTTCCGAGCTGCTGCTGTATTCGGTGAACGCGATCACGACCGGTACGCAGGCGCAGGGTGAAGTGACTGTCCGGCTGTCGAAGAGCGGGCGGATCGTCAACGGCGTCGGCACCGATCCGGACATCGTCGCCGCATCCGCGAAGGCGTACATCTCCGCGCTGAACAAGCTGCATTCGAAGGACGACAAGGTCAATCCGCAGCGCTCGTAAGCGCCGCGCGTCGCGCATCACCGAAACGCCCCGTGCGGCCCTGCGCCGCCGGGGCGTTTTTCATGCACCGCTCATTCGGCAGCCGGCGCACGGAACAGCCAGCGGCGCGCGGCCGTGCGCGGCACCGGGCTGCGGCGCCGGAACTCGACGGCGATGCCACGTCGCGGCGCATCGGCGACGAACGCGTCGAGCAGTTCGAGCACGTCGTGATCGATGTAATCGGCGCGTGTCGCGTCGATGATCACCGCGGCCCGGTCGGGGATGTGCCGCAGGTGATGCTTGACCTGAACCTTGCCGAGAAACGACACGTCCTTGCGGAACGACAGCAGGAAGTGGTCGTCGTGCTGCGCGAGCGTCACGGGGCTCTTCAGGTTCGCGACGGCGACGACCAGCACGCTGCACGCGAGGCCGAGCGCGATGCCGAACAGCAGGTCAACCGCGAGCACGCCGGCGATCGTCGCGGCGAACGGCACGAAGGCGGCCGGCCCCTGTTTCATCACCGAGCGGAACAGCGCCGGTTTCGCCAGCTTGAAGCCGGTATGGATCAGGATCGCGGCCAGGCTCGCGAGCGGGATCAGGTTGATCAGCCCGGTGAGCGCGAACACGCTCGCGAGCAGCAGCATCCCGTGCACGATCGCCGACATCCGGCTTTGCGCGCCCGCGTTGACGTTCACCGAACTGCGCACGATCACCGACGTGATCGGCAGCCCGCCGACCGCGCCCGCGACGAGATTGCCGACGCCCTGGGCCTTGAGTTCGCGATCGGGCTGGGTCGGCCGGCGCTTCGGGTCGATCTGCTCGACGGCTTCGAGGCTCAGCAGCGTCTCGAGGCTCGCGACGACCGCGAGCGTGATCGCGACGCGCCACACGTCCGGATTGACGAGCTGCGCGAAGTTCGGGCCGAGCTCCGCATGCTTGAGCGACGCCGCAAAGGCCGCGAACGAGCCGAGTTCGGGCAGCGTCACGCGATGGGCGGCACCCGGCGCGACCGACGGTGCGACGATGCTCAGCACGAGCGTGGCGCCGATACCCAGCACGACGACCGCAAGCGGAGCCGGCACCGAGCGCACCAGCGCGAAGCGGCGCAGCGCGGACGTGTCCCACGCGATCAGCAGCGCGAGCGACGCAAGCGCGATGGCCGTGGCGGCCCACGCGACCGGCAGGCCGGGCCAGTTCGCAAACGATTGCGCGGCCGACCCGCCGATACCGAACGCGAACGGAATCTGTTTCACGATCAGCAGCAGGCCGATCGCGGCGAGCATGCCCTTGATGACGGGTGACGGTACGTAGGCGGCGAAGCGGCCGGCGCGCAGCATGCCGAACCCGAACTGCAGGACGCCGGACAGCAGCACCGCGAGCAGGAATGCGGAGAAGCTGCCGAGTTGTGCGATGCCTTCGACGACGATCACGACGAGGCCGGCGGCCGGCCCGCTGACGGACAGCGACGAGCCGCTCAGCAGCGCGACGACGATGCCGCCGACGATGCCGGATACGAGCCCGGCAAACGGTTCGACACCGGATGCATTGGCGATGCCGAGACACAGCGGCAGCGCGACGAGGAACACGACGACGCCCGCGACGATGTCGCGCGGCAGGGTGGACAGACGCTGGTTCAGTTTCATGGTCGGGATGATTTCATTGGCTTTGGGGGCAGGTCAGCCGAGCGCGCAGGCCGCGACGGCCTGCACGGGTTCGACGTCGGCGGGCGGGGTGGTGTAGCCGGAATCGAGTTCCTTCAGGCGGCCGTCCGCGAGCGAAAAGATCCAGCCGTGCACGAGCGGTGGCCGTTCGCGGCCCTGCACGATCGGGGACGCGCGCAGCAGCCGCACCTGTTCGAGCACGTTGAGCTCGGCGAGGCGGTCGGCGGCGGCCGTGTCGTCGAGCCCGTCCAGCGTGTCACGATGCCGTCGCGCGAGCGCGCACAGCGGCGCGATGCGGCGTGCGACGTGCGGCAGGTCGGACGGCGGCGGCAGCAGCGATGCGCGTACGCCGCCGCACCCGTAGTGCCCGCACACGATCACGTGGTCGACCTGCAGCACGCGCACCGCGTACTCGAGCACGCTGGCGGAATTGTCGTCGTCGGGATGGAACAGGTTCGCGATGTTGCGATGGACGAACAGCTCGCCGGGTGCGCAGTGCGTGATGGTTTCGGCCGGCACGCGGCTGTCGGCGCAGCCGATCCACAGCACGCGCGGGTTCTGGCCGCGCGCGAGCGCGTCGAAGAAACCGGGCGTGTGTTCACGCGTTTCGCGGGCCCAGGCGATGTTGGCAACCAGCATGCTCTTGGGGCGATTCATGAGGACTCCTTTGAGATAAAGGCAATCGAATATCGGCAAAAATGACGAAATGGCATTCTTTCTAAATTGAAAGGTTGAGTTTCGACTGATATTAGGGGTATGCCCTAGCGCTTCGGGGGTGTTGAAACAAATTGTTTCAAATTGGTTTGGCGTAGTGCATTGCATGCACCAACTCACCGCATGATATGCACTGCGCGTGCCTGTTTTCAGGCAAAGGCCCGTATGACGGGGATGTCAGCGAATTGCCATCGGCCTGTCATCGATCGGAAAAGATTTCCGTCGCATTTGCCGAATTAATAAGCCGGCGGAAAAAAGGAAATGGCCATTCACGCAATGATTCGTGAATGGCCATCGAGATAATTGCGCGTAAATGCGTAATCGGTCAGAACAGGTTGCGGCGGTCGGGGTCGTGCAACGGGTCGGGTGTTTTCTGCGTGATGCGCAGGATGCCCTGCGGGTCGAAGTAGAAGCTGTACATCATGTACCAGACGTTGTCCTCGAGATACCGGTACGTCCATACCTCGCGCTTCATCAGCGGGAAGTAGGACGTCTCGACGGGGCGTCCGAAGTTGACGAGGACGTCGGTCTTCGTCCACTTGCCGATCTCCGCACGATAGAACTCGCTCGGCTGCAGGACCTGACGCACGTTGACGATCTTGTGGGCCGCATCGACGTCGGCCGCGACGGTGATCTCGCCCATCGGCTGGGTTGGCCACATCAGGCGCTTGCCGCCGCCGGGCAGGTCGTAGATCTCGCGCGGCGGGCCCATGCGTGCGACGATCGCCGACTCGTCCTGGCCGGCCTGGTATTGCTGCCACGGTTGCGCGCAACCGGTCAGCAGCGCGGCGGCGCTGGCGAGCAGCACCGGCAGGCGCGCGGAAATGCGAATGCGCATGGGGATTCTCCAGAACACGGAAACAAGTCCCGTTTTATCACGGACGGCGAGCGATCGCGCATCGCTTGGAAAAAATCGGTGCGGATCGCCGGCACGGTCACGCTTGCGGGCGGCGGGGGCGCCGGCCTATGATCCGCGCTTCTCGGGCTGATTGAAGGGCAGGTGGCCGATGCAGGGGTGGAAGCGGTGCGCGCTCGCGTTGAGCGCGGGGTGGATGCTGGTGTCGTCCGCATTTGCCGGCGGCGAGCCGGTGCGGATCGCGCTGATCGAAGGGATGTCGGGCCCGTTCGCGAACGCGGGCGCGGCGGTCGAGCGCAACCTGCGCTTCGGCGTCGAGCAGGTGAACGCGGCGGGCGGCGTGAAGCTGCGCGACGGCGCGCACCCGCTCGAACTCGTCGTGCTCGACAGCAAGGGCAGCCCCGAGGAGGCGCTCGTGCAGCTGCGCGCGGCCGCGGATCGCCACATCGGCTTCGTCACGCAGGGCAACAGCTCGGCCGTCGCGGCCGCGCTCGTCGCGGCGCTCGACAAGCTGAACGCGCGCGATCCGGACAACCGGATGCTGTTCCTCAACTATTCGGCCGACGATCCGGCGCTGACCGGCGCGCGCTGCAGTTTCTGGCATTTCCGCTTCGATGCGCACGCCGGCATGCGGATGGCCGCACTCGCGGACGTGATGGCACGCGACCGCGCGCTGCGCAAGGTCTACCTGCTGAACCAGGACTACAGTTTCGGCCACGACGTCAGCACGCTCGCACGGCAGGCGCTGGCCGCACGGCGCCCGGACGTGACGATCGCCGGCGACGAGTTCCACCCGATCGGCCGGATCAAGGATTTCTCGCCGTACATCGCGAAGATTCGCGCGAGCGGCGCCGACGCCGTCGTGACCGGCAACTGGGGCAACGACCTCACGCTGCTCGTGAAGGCGGCGCGGGAGCAAGGGCTGAATGCGAAGTTCTACACGTTCTACGGCAACAGCCTCGGCGCGCCGGCAGCCCTCGGCGACGCCGGTGTCGGGCGGGTCGTCGCCGTGGCGGACTGGCACCCGAACGCAGGCGGTGCGAAATCGGACGCGTTCTACCGGGCGTTCCGGAACCGTTTTCCAGCCGCCCAGGACGACTATCCGGTGCGGCGGATGAGCCTGATGATCGAGATGCTGGCCGCCGCGATGAACCGTGCGGGTTCGGCCGACCCTGTCGCGGTCGCGCGTGCGCTCGAGGGGCTGTCGTTCGACGACGGCTTCCACGCGTCGCGGATGCGCGCGCAGGACCATCAGTTGATCCAGCCCCTTTACGTGATGGAGATGGAAAAGGCCGGCACGCCGGGCGTGCGCTTCGACAACGAGGGGTCGGGCTATGGCTTCCGGACGGTGCTCGCGGTGCCGGCGCAGCGTACCGAGATGCCGTCCGCCTGCTCGATGACACGCCCGTGACAGGGGGCGGTAAGAACGGCGTGGAGTTGTGCTACAATGCCCGCCGGTTGTAAGTCACGGCACGGCCATTCTTCCGTGTCCGCCTGTTCAGTTAGAAAGTAGAAACCAAGGAAATCTCATGTCTGTTGCAGATATCAAGAAGTCGGAAGTCGTTGCTCAGTTCGCCCGCGGTACGAACGACACGGGGTCGCCCGAAGTCCAGGTCGCACTGCTGACCGCACGTATCGTCGAACTGACGGGTCACTTCAAGACCCACGCGAAGGATCACCACAGCCGCCGCGGCCTGCTGCGCATGGTGAGCCGCCGCCGCAAGCTGCTCGACTACCTCAAGGGCAAGGATGCCGACCGTTACCGCGCACTGATCGAGAAGCTGGGTCTGCGTAAGTAATCGAGGCGATTGCCGCCAGCAAGATGCCTGTGTCAGTCCGCTGATACAGGCATTTTGTTTTTGCGCGTTGCGTAGCGTCACACGCATCGCAGGCTGTCCGGCACGACCGTGCGGGGCCGCCGCAACGACTGATACCGGGGCAGGATTTGTGTCATTCCAGCGCGTCGCTGCACGAGTGCCGCGCTGGAATGGCATAAAAAACACACCTTGCTCCGGGTGATTCGGTCGGGACGCCGCCGCGCGGGATGGCCGGCGCGGCGAATGAAATGCATGAATTCAAAGGAGCAACCATGTCCATGTTCAACAAGGTCGTGAAGGAATTCCAGTGGGGCCAGCACAAGGTGCGCCTCGAAACCGGTGAAGTCGCTCGCCAGGCAAGCGGCGCCGTGATCGTCGACGTCGAAGACACCGTCGTGCTGGCAACCGTCGTCGGCGCGAAGTCGGCGAAGCCGGGTCAGGACTTCTTCCCGCTGACCGTCGATTACCTCGAGAAGACCTACTCGGCCGGCAAGATCCCGGGTGGCTTCTTCCGTCGCGAAGGCCGTCCGTCGGAGCACGAGACGCTGACGTCGCGCCTGATCGACCGTCCGCTGCGCCCGCTGTTCCCGGAAGGCTTCTACAACGAAGTCCAGGTCGTGATCCACGTGCTGTCCGTGAACCCGGAAATCCCGGCGGACATCCCCGCGCTGATCGGCGCATCGGCTGCGCTCGCCGTGTCGGGCCTGCCGTTCAACGGCCCGGTCGGTGCTGCGCGCGTTGCCTACATCGACAACGCCTACGTGCTGAACCCGACGCGTGACCAGATCAAGGCATCGAGCCTCGACCTCGTCGTCGCGGGTACGGAGCGTGCGGTGCTGATGGTCGAATCGGAAGCCGACCAGCTGTCGGAAGACGTGATGCTGGGCGCCGTGGTGTTCGGCCACGAGCAGATGCAAGTCGCGATCGACGCGATCCACGAACTGGTGCGCGAAGGCGGCAAGCCCGAGTGGGACTGGCAGCCGGCGCCGAAGAACGAGGCGCTGATCGCACGCGTGACCGAGCTGGCACAGAACGACCTGCTCGCCGCTTACCAGCTGCGCGACAAGCAAGCGCGTTCGACGAAGCTGAAGGAAGTTTACGCAGCGACCTCGGCGAAGCTCGAGGAAGACGCGCTGGCAGCCGGTACGGCAGCGGCCGACAAGGCCACCGTCGGCAACGTGCTGTTCGACATCGAAGCGAAGATCGTCCGTTCGCAGATCCTGAACGGCGAGCCGCGTATCGACGGCCGCGACACGCGCACCGTGCGCCCGATCGAGATCCGTACCGGCGTGCTGCCGCGTACCCACGGCTCGGCGCTGTTCACGCGCGGCGAAACGCAGGCGCTGGTCGTCGCGACGCTCGGCACGAAGGGTGACGAGCAGATCATCGACGCGCTCGAAGGCGAATACCGCGAGCGCTTCATGCTCCACTACAACATGCCCCCGTTCGCGACCGGCGAAACGGGCCGCGTCGGCTCGCCGAAGCGTCGCGAAATCGGCCACGGCCGCCTCGCGAAGCGCGCGCTGGTCAAGTGCCTGCCGAGCGCCGACGAATTCGGCTACTCGATCCGCGTCGTGTCGGAAATCACCGAATCGAACGGTTCGTCGTCGATGGCATCGGTGTGCGGCGGCTGCCTCGCGCTGATGGACGCCGGCGTGCCGATGAAGGCGCACGTCGCGGGTATCGCGATGGGCCTGATCCTCGAAGGCAACAAGTTCGCGGTGCTGACCGACATCCTCGGCGACGAAGATCACCTCGGCGACATGGACTTCAAGGTCGCGGGCACCGAGCAGGGCGTGACCGCGCTGCAGATGGACATCAAGATCCAGGGCATCACGAAGGAAATCATGCAGGTCGCGCTCGCGCAGGCGAAGGAAGGCCGCATGCACATCCTCGGCAAGATGACGTCGGCGGTTTCGGGTGCGAACACGCAACTGTCGGAATTCGCGCCGCGCATGATCACGATCAAGATCAACCCGGAAAAGATCCGCGACGTGATCGGCAAGGGCGGTTCGGTGATCCGCGCGCTGACGGAAGAAACGGGCACGACCATTGACATCTCGGACGACGGCGTCGTGACGATCGCGAGCACGAACAGCGACGGCATGGCCGAAGCGAAGAAGCGCATCGAGCAAATCACGGCCGAGATCGAAGTCGGCCAGGTGTACGAAGGCACGGTTCTGAAGCTGCTCGATTTCGGCGCGATCGTGAACCTGCTGCCGGGCAAGGATGGCCTGCTGCACATCTCGGAAATCGTCAACGAGCGTGTGAAGGACATCAACGACTACCTGAAGGAAGGCCAGCAAGTGAAGGTCAAGGTCATCCAGACGGACGAAAAGGGTCGCGTGCGCCTGTCGGCGAAGGCGCTGCTGAATGAAGCAGCGGCAGCTGCGCAGTCGGATACGCCGCCGCAGCAGTAAGCGGGCAGGCAGACGAACGGCCGGCAGTGCGAAAGCGTGCCGGCCGTTTTTTCTGTAGCATCGTTGTGCGGCGCAGCAGCGCCGGCAACGCGTCCGTGCCGCGTGCGGGCGCACCATCCGATTCCGATCCTGATCCCGGAGCGACCATCACCATGAAAGCCATCGAAATCACCGAATTCGGCGCCCCCGACGTGCTGAAGCTCGCGGAGCGCCCGCGCCCCGAACCGAAGCGCGGCGAAGTGCTGATCAAGGTGGCGGCTTCCGGCGTGAACCGGCCCGACGTGTTTCAGCGCAAGGGCGCGTATGCGCCGCCGCCGGGCGCGTCGGATCTCCCGGGCCTCGAGGTCGCGGGTGAGATCGTCGGCGGCGACCTGTCCGACGCGGCGCTGAACCCGTTCGGCCTGAAGCTGGGCGATCGTGTGTGTGCGCTGCTCGCGGGCGGCGGTTATGCCGAGTATGCGGTCGCGCCGCTGCTGCAATGCCTGCCGGTACCCGACGGGCTTACGGATATCGAGGCCGCGTCGCTGCCCGAAACGTTCTTCACCGTATGGAGCAACGTGTTCGACCGTGCGCAGCTCGGTGCGGGCGAGGGCGGCGAGCAGGAGACGCTGCTCGTGCAGGGCGGCTCGAGCGGCATCGGCGTGACGGCGATCCAGATCGCGCATGCGCTCGGCTTTCGCGTGTTCGCGACGGCCGGTACTGCCGACAAGTGCCGCGCGTGCGAGGCGCTCGGCGCCGAACGCGCGATCAACTACAAGACGGAAGACTTCGTCGAGGTCGTGAAGTCGCTGACGCACGATCGCGGCGTCGACGTGATCCTCGACATGGTGGCGGGCTCGTACGTGCCGCGCGAACTGTCCGCACTCGCGGATGGCGGCCGTCTCGTGCTGATCGCGCTGCTCGGCGGCGCGAAGGCCGACATCAACCTCGGCGAGATCCTGCGTCGCCGGCTGACGATCACGGGCTCGACGCTGCGCCCGCGTCCGGTCGAGTTCAAGGCGCAGATCGCCGCGCAACTGAAGGCGCGCGTGTGGCCGCTGATTGCCGATGGCCGTATCAAGCCGGTGATCTATCGTGTATTGCCGGCCGCGGATGCCGCGCAGGCGCATGCGCTGATGGAAAGCAGCGAGCACACCGGCAAGATCGTCCTGGATTGGGGGTCGAACGCCTGACGGCCCGTGTGGCCGGGCTTGACATGCGCGGTTTGACCGGTTCAAGCCGTGCGCAGTAAAATCGCGGGTTTGCTTCGCCAGATCAAACCTGACGGCCGGTTTCCGGCACGTTAATGACCAAGCGGTGACGAGACAGACACGATGTCGAAACAGAGAACTAAGCGTGTGATCGGCAACTGGAAGATGCACGGCCGGCTGGCCGGCAACCAGGCGTTGCTGAACGAAGTGGTGCAGGGTGCGGGCGCGGTGGCGGCCGAAACATCGGTCGGCGTGTGCGTGCCGTTCCCGTATCTCGCGCAGGTTCAGGCGCAGCTCGACGGCGGCCGTGTGGCCTGGGGTGCGCAGGATGTGTCGGCGCACGAACAGGGCGCGTTCACCGGCGAAGTGGCAGCCGCGATGGTCGCGGAGTTCGGCGCACGCTATGCGATCGTCGGTCATTCGGAGCGTCGCGCGTATCACGGCGAGCGCAACGAGACGGTCGCGGCGAAGACGCAGCGCGCGCTCGCGGCGGGGCTCACGCCGGTCGTGTGCGTTGGCGAGACGCTCGACGAGCGCGAGTCGGGTGCGACCGAGCAGGTGGTCGGTGCGCAGCTCGACGCAGTGCTGGCCGTGCTGACGGCCGACGAGGCTGCGCGCATCGTCGTCGCGTACGAGCCGGTCTGGGCGATCGGCACGGGCAAGAGCGCGACGTCGGCGCAGGCACAGGACGTGCATGCGTTCCTGCGTGGGCGTCTCGCGGCAAAGGGTGCGGCGGACGTGTCCGTGTTGTACGGCGGCAGCGTGAAGCCGGACAACGCGGAAGAGCTGTTCGCGCAGCCGGACATCGACGGTGGCCTGATCGGCGGCGCGTCGCTGAAGGCGGAAGATTTCCTGGCGATCTGCCGGGCCGCGCGATAAGCGGTCCGGGATCGAATTGAACCATGAGGGCGGCCGGTCGTTCCGGTCGCCCGATCCAATCGGGTGGGTGTGATGCTGTTATTCAAGACGCTGATTATTGTGGTGCAGGTGCTGTCTGCACTCGGTGTGATTGGTCTCGTGCTGCTGCAGCACGGCAAGGGTGCCGACATGGGCGCTGCGTTCGGCAGCGGCGCGTCGGGCAGCCTGTTCGGTGCCACGGGGTCGGCGAACTTCCTGTCGCGTACGACGGGCATTCTCGCGACGATCTTCTTCGTCGCGACGCTGGCGCTGACGTATCTCGGTTCGTACAAGTCGACGCCGTCGGCCGGTGTGCTCGGCACGGCAGCGACCGCGCCGGCATCGGCACCTGCAGCATCGGCGCCGGTAGTCGCGGCATCGGCTGCCGTTGCGGGTTCGGCTGCGAGCGCGCCGGGCCAGGATGTCCCGAAATAAAAAGTTAAAATTTTTGCGATTGTGCGTTGAACAATTCCGGGACTCGGGTTAGAATTTAATTCTTGAAGCGATTCGCGGGAAACAAGTAGTTACAACCCCGGTTGCATGCAGTGCCGACGTGGTGAAATTGGTAGACACGCTATCTTGAGGGGGTAGTGGCGAAAGCTGTGCGAGTTCGAGTCTCGCCGTCGGCACCAAAGTTACTCAATGCCAGCCGCTTCTAGTGGCTGGCATTTTTCATTTCTGGGGTGTGCTTGCGGTTGTCTTGCGATCGCGTGCACTCCGAAATGATTCCTTCCGCCGGAAGTGGTATTCTCCGGACGCTCAGAACCAACCGATAGAGGATTGCCTTGAACCTCGCAGCCTATTACCCCGTCTTGTTGTTCCTCCTCGTGGGCACTGGTTTAGGTATAGCGCTGGTCAGCATCGGCAAGCTTCTTGGTCCCAACAAGCCGGACGTCGAGAAGAACGCACCGTACGAGTGCGGCTTCGAAGCCTTTGAAGACGCCCGGATGAAATTCGACGTCCGGTACTACCTCGTCGCCATCCTGTTCATCATCTTCGATCTCGAAACCGCATTCCTGTTTCCGTGGGGCGTCGCGCTCCGGGACATCGGCTGGCCGGGTTTCATCGCAATGATGATTTTTCTGCTCGAATTCCTGCTGGGCTTTGCCTATATCTGGAAGAAAGGCGGCCTCGACTGGGAGTGATGGGTTAATCGCCGGTTTGCATGGGCGGCCACGCTCGGTCGCTCGTCTGGAGTGGAAAGCAAATGAGTATCGAAGGGGTCTTGAAGGAAGGGTTTGTCACCACGACGGCTGACAAGCTGATCAACTGGACGCGTACCGGCTCGCTGTGGCCGATGACGTTCGGGCTCGCGTGTTGCGCCGTCGAAATGATGCATGCGGGCGCGGCCCGTTACGATCTGGACCGGTTCGGCGTCGTGTTCCGCCCGAGCCCGCGTCAGTCGGACGTGATGATCGTCGCCGGCACGCTCTGCAACAAGATGGCGCCCGCGCTGCGCCGCGTGTACGACCAGATGGCCGAGCCGCGCTGGGTGATCTCGATGGGGTCGTGCGCGAACGGCGGTGGCTACTACCACTACTCGTACTCGGTGGTTCGCGGCTGCGACCGGATCGTACCGGTCGACGTCTACGTGCCGGGCTGTCCGCCCACGGCCGAGGCGCTGGTCTACGGCGTGATCCAGCTTCAGGCGAAGATCCGCCGCACCAATACCATCGCCCGTCAATAAAGCCCCGAGCGTCCCCTCAATATGGCAAGCAAAATCGAGACCCTCAAGGCAAACCTCGAAGCCGCGCTCGGCGCGCGCGTGGTGAGCCTCACCGAAGCGATCGGTGAACTGACGCTCGTCGTGAAGGCGAGCGATTACCTCGAAGTCGCAAAGACGCTGCGCGACGATCCGAAGCTCCGTTTCGAGCAGCTGATCGACCTGTGCGGCGTCGACTACCAGACCTTCGGCGACGGCGCCTACGACGGCCCGCGTTTCGCGGCCGTGTCGCACCTGCTCTCGGTCACGAACAACTGGCGTCTGCGCCTGCGCGCATTCGCGCCGGACGACGACCTGCCGATCGTGGCATCGCTGGTCGACATCTGGACCTCCGCGAACTGGTACGAGCGCGAAGCGTTCGACCTGTACGGCATCGTGTTCGAAGGCCACCCCGACCTGCGTCGCATCCTCACCGACTACGGCTTCATCGGCCACCCGTTCCGCAAGGACTTCCCGGTGTCGGGTTACGTCGAAATGCGTTACGACCCGGAAGAGAAGCGGGTCGTGTACCAGCCGGTGACGATCGAGCCGCGCGAAATCACGCCGCGCGTGATCCGCGAGGATCGCTATGGCGGTCTGAAACATTAAGGGGGCGTCATGGCAGAAATCAAGAACTACACGCTCAACTTCGGCCCGCAGCACCCGGCAGCGCACGGCGTGCTGCGCCTCGTGCTCGAGCTCGACGGCGAAGTCATTCAGCGTGCCGATCCGCACATCGGCCTGCTGCACCGCGCGACGGAAAAGCTCGCGGAATCCAAAACATTCATCCAGTCCGTGCCGTACATGGACCGTCTCGACTACGTGTCGATGATGGTCAACGAGCACGGCTACGTGCTCGCGATCGAAAAGCTGCTCGGCATCGAAGTGCCTGAGCGCGCCCAGTACATCCGCGTGCTGTTCGACGAGATCACGCGCGTGCTGAACCACCTGATGTGGATCGGCGCGCACGCACTCGACGTCGGCGCGATGGCGGTGTTCCTGTACGCATTCCGCGAACGCGAAGACCTGATGGACGTGTACGAAGCGGTGTCCGGTGCCCGGATGCACGCGGCGTACTACCGTCCGGGCGGCGTCTACCGCGACCTGCCTGACGCAATGCCGCAATACAAGGCGTCGAAGATTCGCAACGAGAAGGCGCTCGCGAAGATGAACGAAGCGCGCAGCGGCTCGGTGCTCGACTTCATCGACGACTTCTTCACACGCTTCCCGAAGTGCGTCGACGAATACGAAACGCTGCTCACCGACAACCGGATCTGGAAGCAGCGTCTGGTCGGGATCGGCGTGGTCAGCCCGGAACGTGCGCTGCAGATGGGCCTGACGGGCCCGATGCTGCGCGGCTCGGGCATCGCCTGGGACCTGCGCAAGAAGCAACCGTACGAAGTGTACGATCGCATGGATTTCGACGTGCCGGTCGGCGTGAATGGCGATTGCTACGACCGCTACCTGGTTCGCGTCGAAGAAATGCGCCAGTCGATCCGTATCGCGAAACAGTGTATTGAGTGGCTCCGCAAGAATCCGGGCCCGGTGATGACCGACAATCACAAGGTTGCACCGCCGTCGCGCGTCGGCATGAAGACCAACATGGAAGACTTGATTCACCACTTCAAGCTCTTCACCGAAGGTTTCCATGTGCCGGAAGGCGAAGCGTACGCGGCGGTCGAGCATCCGAAGGGTGAGTTCGGCATCTACCTCGTGTCGGACGGTGCCAACAAGCCGTATCGCCTCAAGATTCGCGCACCGGGTTTCGCGCACCTGGCGTCGCTCGACGAAATGGCGCGCGGTCACATGATCGCCGACGCCGTCACGATCATCGGTACGCAGGACATCGTGTTCGGCGAAATCGATCGCTAATGGTTGCGCCGCCCGTTTGTCGCGGGCGGCGAGCGGTAAGTCACACGCGAAGTCACATGCTGCATGCGCTGAACCGGCGCGGCTTCGCAAGCTGTCAACAGAGTGAGCGCCAGGTCTGCCGTCCATGCACCCCAGTGTGCGGCAGGTTGTTCGTTCGGTAGGAATTGAAAGAGTCGTGTCTGAAAATGATCTCAGCTGAAGGCCTGAAGGAAATCGATCGAGCGTTGACGAAGTATCCCGCCGATCAGAAACAGTCCGCCGTGATGTCGGCGTTGGCCGTTGCTCAGGAAGAGCACGGCTGGCTGTCGCCCGAACTGATGCAGTTCGTTGCGGACTATCTCGGCATGCCGGCCGTTGCCGTGCAGGAAGTCGCGACGTTCTACACGATGTACGAGCTCAACCCGGTCGGCAAGCACAAGATCACGCTCTGTACGAACCTGCCGTGCCAGCTTGGCCCGCACGGCGGCGCGGAAGCGACTGCCGACTACCTGAAACAGAAGCTGGGCATCGGCTTCGGCGAGACCACGCCTGACGGCAAGTTCACGCTGAAGGAAGGCGAATGCATGGGCTCGTGCGGCGATGCGCCGGTGCTGCTGGTGAACAATCACAGAATGTGCAGCTTCATGAGCCGCGAGAAGATCGACCAGCTGCTTGAGGAGCTCTCGAAATGACGTCCCTCCACGACCGTCACATCAAACCGCTGATCCTCGCTGGTCTGAACGGCGAGAACTGGCATCTCGAAGATTACGTCGCGCGCGGCGGCTACAAGCAGCTGCGCCGCATTCTCGAAGAAAAGATTCCGCCCGAGCAGGTGATCGCCGACGTCAAGGCGTCGGGCCTGCGCGGCCGCGGCGGTGCGGGTTTTCCGACCGGCCTGAAGTGGAGCTTCATGCCGCGTCAGTTCCCGGGGCAGAAGTACCTCGTCTGCAACTCGGACGAAGGCGAGCCGGGTACGTTCAAGGATCGCGACATCCTGCGCTGGAACCCGCACGCGCTGATCGAAGGCATGGCCATCGGCGCGTACGCGATGGGCATCACCGTCGGCTACAACTACATTCACGGCGAAATCTTCGAAGTGTATCGACGCTTCGAGGCCGCGCTCGATGAAGCGCGTGCAGCGGGTTTCCTCGGCGACAACATCATGGGCTCGGAATTCTCGTTCCAGCTGCACGCGCACCACGGTTACGGCGCGTACATCTGTGGCGAGGAAACGGCGCTGCTCGAGTCGCTCGAAGGCAAGAAGGGCCAGCCGCGCTTCAAGCCGCCGTTCCCGGCGAGCTTCGGCGTGTACGGCAAGCCGACCACGATCAACAACACCGAGACGTTCGCCGCGGTGCCGTTCCTGCTGTCCATCGGGCCGCAGAATTACCTCGAGATCGGCAAGCCGAACAACGGCGGCACGAAGATTTTCTCGGTATCGGGCGACGTCGAGCGTCCGGGCAACTACGAAGTGCCGCTCGGCACGCCGTTCGCGACGCTGATGGAGCTCGCCGGCGGGATGCGCGGCGGCAAGAAGATCAAGGCCGTGATTCCGGGCGGGTCGTCGGCACCGGTGATCCCGGGCGACATCATGATGCAGACGGATCTCGACTACGATTCGATCGCGAAGGCGGGCTCGATGCTCGGTTCCGGCGCGGTGATCGTGATGGACGAGACGCGCTGCATGGTGCGCTCGCTGCTGCGCCTGTCGTACTTCTACTACGAGGAATCGTGCGGCCAGTGCACGCCGTGCCGTGAAGGCACCGGCTGGCTGTATCGCGTCGTGAACCGTATCGAGCACGGCGAAGGGCGCCAGGAAGATCTGGACCTGCTGAACTCGGTGGCCGAGAACATCATGGGCCGCACGATCTGTGCACTCGGCGATGCGGCGGCGATGCCGGTACGCGGGATGCTCAAGCACTACTGGGACGAATTCGCGTACCACGTCGAGCATAAGCACTGCATGGTCGGCGGCCACGCGCACGCGGCGGCGGCCTGAAGCGAACCCGGTTGCGGAATTTGAGCGCACGGTCGGGCGAAGGCGCGAACGGGCGGAAATAGGTTAAGGACCATTCACCATCATGGTTGAACTTGAAATAGACGGCAAGAAGGTCGAGGTGCCCGAAGGCAGCATGGTGATCCAGGCTGCGCACAAGGCGGATACGTACATTCCTCACTTCTGCTATCACAAGAAACTGTCGGTTGCGGCCAACTGCCGGATGTGTCTCGTCGAAGTCGAGAAGATGCCGAAGGCCGTGCCTGCCTGTGCGACTCCCGTGTCGGCCGGCATGATCGTCCATACGCAATCCGACAAGGCCGTGAAGGCGCAGCAGTCGGTGATGGAATTCCTCCTCATCAACCACCCGCTCGACTGCCCGATCTGCGATCAGGGCGGCGAATGCCAGCTGCAGGATCTGGCGGTCGGCTACGGCAAGTCGTCGTCGCGCTACTCGGAAGAAAAGCGCGTGGTGTTCCACAAGAACGTGGGCCCGCTGATCTCGATGGAAGAGATGTCGCGCTGCATCCACTGCACGCGCTGCGTCCGCTTCGGCCAGGAAATCGCCGGCGTGATGGAGTTCGGCATGCTGGGCCGCGGCGAGCACTCGGAAATCACGACGTTCGTCGGCAAGACGGTCGATTCCGAAATGTCGGGCAACATGATCGACCTGTGCCCGGTCGGCGCGCTGACCAGCAAGCCGTTCCGCTACAGCGCCCGTACGTGGGAACTGTCGCGCCGCAAGTCGGTGAGCCCGCACGATTCCGTCGGCGCGAACCTCGTCGTACAGGTGAAGAACAACCGCGTGATGCGCGTGCTGCCGTTCGAGAACGAAGCGATCAACGAATGCTGGATCTCGGACAAGGACCGCTTCTCGTATGAAGGCCTCAACAGCGAAGAGCGCCTGACGAAGCCGATGCTGAAGCAGGGCGGCCAGTGGATCGAAACCGACTGGCAGACCGCGCTCGAATACGTCGCGAAGGGCCTGAAGGGCATCGCCGCGGATCACGGCGCGAACGCGCTGGCGATGCTCGCGAGCGCGCACAGCACCGCCGAAGAGCTGTTCCTCGTGAAGCAGCTCGCCAACGAACTGAAGACGCCGAACGTCGATTTCCGTCTGCGTCAGCAGGATTTCTCGGCGCCGGTCCAGGGCGCACCGTGGCTCGGCATGCCGATCGCCGACCTGTCGAACGTGGATGCCGCGTTCGTCGTCGGTTCGTTCCTGCGCCGCGACCACCCGCTGTTTGCCGCCCGCCTGCGTCAGGCCGCGAAGAACGGCGCGAAGCTGCACTTCCTGCACGCGACCGGTGACGACGCACTGATCCCGACCGCGCAGCGCATCGTTGCCGCGCCGTCGGCATGGCTCGACCAGCTGGCCGGCATCGCTGCCGCGGTCGCGCAACTGCGCGGCGTCGCGCTGCCCGACGCGCTGGCTGGCGTTACCGCATCGCCGGCCGCGCAGGCTGTCGCCCAGTCGCTCGCGAACGGCGAACGCCGTGCGGTGCTGCTCGGCAACGTCGCGGTCCGCCATCCGGAATTCGCGAAGCTGCACGCCGTCGCCAAGTGGATCGCCGACAACACCGGCGCCACGTTCGGCTTCCTGACGGAAGCGGCGAACACGGTCGGCGCGCACGTCGTCGGCGCACTGCCGGGCGAAGGCGGCCTGAACGCACGTGAAGCGTTCGCGCAGCCGCGCAAGGGCTACGTGCTGCTGAACGTCGAGCCGGAATTCGACACTGCTGATCCGGCACAGGCGCTGGCCGCGCTGAACCAGGCGGAAATGGTCGTCGTGATGTCGCCGTTCAAGCACGGCCTCGACTACGCCGACGTGCTGCTGCCGGTCGCGCCGTTCACGGAAACGGCCGGCACGTACGTGAATGCGGAAGGCACCGTGCAGAGCTTCAACGGCGTCGTGCGCCCGCTCGGCGACACGCGTCCGGGCTGGAAGGTGCTGCGCGTGCTCGGCAGCCTGCTCGGCCTGCCGAACTTCGAATACGAGACCGCGGAAGAAGTGCGTCTCGCTGCGCTCGGCGACGCCGGCGTCGCGGGCCGCCTGTCGAACCAGACGTCGGTCGCACCGGTGCGCGCCGCCGCGAATGCCGCGAACGGCGGCTTCGAGCGTCTGGCCGATGTGCCGATCTATCACGCCGACGCGCTCGTGCGCCGCGCAGGTGCGCTGCACCTGACGGCCGCCGCGAAGGCGGCGAATGCCGCAGCCCTGCCGGCCGTGCTGTTCGACAAGCTGGGCTTGAAGGAAGGCGACGCGGTGCGCGTGCGCCAGGGCGAGCGTGCGGTGCAGTTGCCGGCCGTGCGCGACGCGAATCTTGCGGAGACGGTCGTTCGCGTGTCGGCGGCAACGCCTGCCGGCGCAGCGCTCGGCAGCCTGTCCGGTGAACTGGTGGTGGAGAAGGCGTAAATGAGCTTGTTCGATACGATCAACGCGGGCGGGTCCCAGCTTCTCGGCTTCGCATGGCCGACGGTGTGGGCCGTCGTGCGCATCCTCGTCGTCTCCGTCGTCATCCTGCTGTGCGTCGCGTACCTGATTCTGTGGGAACGCAAGCTGATCGGCTGGATGCACGTACGTCTCGGCCCGAACCGCGTCGGCCCCGGCGGCCTGCTGCAGCCGATCGCCGACGTGCTGAAGCTGCTGCTGAAGGAAGTCATTCAGCCGAGCGCCGCCAGCCGCTGGCTGTACCTGATCGCACCGGTGATGACCGTCGTGCCGGCGTTCGCCGTGTGGGCCGTGATCCCGTTCCAGGCCGAAGCGGTCCTCGCGAACGTGAACGCGGGCCTGCTGTACGCGATGGCGATCTCGTCGATCGGCGTGTACGCGGTGATTCTCGCGGGCTGGGCATCGAACTCGAAGTATGCGTTCCTCGGCGCGATGCGCGCCGCGGCACAGATGGTGTCGTACGAAATCTCGATGGGCTTCGCGCTGGTGCTGGTGCTGATGACGGCCGGCAGCCTGAACCTGTCGGAAATCGTGGGTTCGCAACAGCACGGTTTCTTCGCCGGCCACGGCGTGAACTTCCTGTCGTGGAACTGGCTGCCGCTGCTGCCGGCGTTCGTCGTCTACTTCATTTCGGGCATCGCCGAAACGAACCGCCACCCGTTCGACGTGGTGGAAGGGGAGTCGGAAATCGTTGCCGGTCACATGATCGATTACTCGGGCATGGCGTTCGCGCTGTTCTTCCTCGCCGAGTACATCAACATGATCGTGATCTCGGCGCTGGCTGCGACGCTGTTCCTCGGTGGCTGGGACGCACCGTTCGAATTCCTGTCGTTCATCCCGGGCATCTTCTGGCTGGTGCTGAAGGTCTTCGCACTGCTGTCGGTGTTCATCTGGGTCCGCGCGACGTTCCCGCGCTACCGTTACGACCAGATCATGCGTCTGGGCTGGAAGGTGTTCCTGCCCGTCACGGTGATCTGGGTGGTCGTGGTCGGCTGCTGGATGATGTCGCCGCTGAACATCTGGGTGAAGTAAGGACGAAATCATGACGGCTATCCAACACTTCTTTAAGACCTTCTTCCTGACCGAGCTGCTGAAGGGGCTCGCGCTGACCGGTCGTTACACGTTCAAGCGCAAGTTCACCGTGCAGTTCCCGGAAGAGAAGACCCCGATTTCGCCGCGCTTCCGCGGGCTGCATGCGCTGCGCCGCTATGAAAACGGCGAAGAGCGCTGCATCGCGTGCAAGCTCTGCGAGGCCGTGTGCCCCGCGATGGCGATCACGATCGAATCGGAAACGCGCGCGGACAACACGCGCCGCACGACGCGCTACGACATCGACCTGACGAAGTGCATCTTCTGCGGTTTCTGCGAAGAGAGCTGCCCGGTCGATTCGATCGTCGAGACGCAGATTCTCGAGTACCACGGCGAAAAGCGCGGCGACCTGTATTTCACGAAGGAAATGCTGCTCGCGGTGGGCGATCGCTACGAGAAGGACATCGCCGCGGCGAAGGCTGCCGACGCGCCGTATCGTTGATTGTGTTTGCAGTGCCGGCCCGAAGCCTGGGCCGAGCCGCCGCGACGGGTGCGGGCGTCCCGCAAGCCGCGCCTGACTATGGCCTAACGATGAACCGGTAATCATGGAATTCACGACCGTACTGTTCTACATCTTCGCGCTGCTCCTGGTGGTATCAGGGCTGAAGGTGATCACTTCGCGCAACCCGGTGGCGTCTGCGCTTTTCCTTGTGCTGGCGTTCTTCAACGCCGCCGCGATCTGGATGCTGCTGGAAGCGGAGTTCCTCGCGATCCTGCTGGTGCTGGTCTACGTGGGCGCCGTGATGGTGCTGTTCCTGTTCGTCGTGATGATGCTGGACATCAACATCGACTACCTGCGCCGCGACTTCAAGCGCTTCGTCCCGATGGCGACCGTGGTCGGCGCGATCATCGTGATCGAAACCGCGCTGATCCTGTGGCGGGGCTACGGCGACACGCAGACGGTGCACGCGATGGCGACGGGCGAGATGGCCAACTGGTCGAACACGCGACTGATCGGCAAGGTGATCTACACCGACTACATCTTCGCGTTTGAAATCGCCGGCCTCGTGCTGCTGGTCGCGATCATTGCCGCGATCGGGCTGACCGAGCGCAAGGGCAAGGACAGCAAGCGCCAGCGCGTGTCGGATCAGGTCAAGGTGCGCCGCAACGACCGTGTGCGCCTCGTGAAGATGGAAGCGGACAAGCCGCAGCCGGAAACGGCGCAGAGCGAAGCCGGTTCGGGCACCAACGGCTAAGCGGAGGAAAGGAAAACCATGCTGACTCTTGCTCATTACCTCGTGCTCGGCGCGATCCTCTTTGCGATCGCGATCGTCGGGATCTTCCTGAACCGCCGCAACGTCATCATCATCCTGATGTCGATCGAACTGATGCTGCTGGCGGTGAATACCAACTTCGTCGCGTTTTCGCACTACCTCGGCGATGTGCACGGCCAGATCTTCGTGTTCTTCGTGCTGACGGTCGCCGCAGCGGAAGCCGCGATCGGCCTCGCGATTCTGGTGACCCTGTTCCGTAAGCTCGACACGATCAATGTCGAGGATCTCGATCAGCTCAAAGGTTAATTTCAGGCAACGCTGTTATGTCAACGACACTCAATGAAAACCTGCTGCTGGCGATTCCGCTCGCTCCGCTGGCCGGCTCGCTGATTGCGGGGCTGTTCGGGAACGCAGTCGGGCGCAAGGGCGCACACCGGATCACGATCCTCGGCGTAATGATCGCGTTCCTCCTGTCGGCGAAAGTCTTCTTCGACGTGATGGGCGGCGCAAGCTTCAACGCGACCGTCTACGAATGGATGAACGTCGGCTCGCTGAAGCTCGAAGTCGGCTTCCTCGTCGATTCGCTGACCGCGATGATGATGGTCGTCGTGACCTTCGTCTCGCTGATGGTGCACGTGTACACGATCGGCTATATGGCAGAAGAAGACGGCTACCAGCGCTTCTTCTCGTACATCTCGCTGTTCACGTTCTCGATGCTGATGCTCGTGATGAGCAACAACTTCCTGCAGCTGTTCTTCGGCTGGGAAGCGGTGGGTCTGGTGTCGTACCTGCTGATCGGCTTCTACTTCACGCGTGAGAGCGCGATCTACGCGAACATGAAGGCGTTCCTCGTGAACCGCGTGGGCGACTTCGGCTTCCTGCTCGGCATCGGCCTGCTGCTCGCATTCGCCGGCTCGATGAACTACGGCGAAGTGTTCGCGAAGCGCGCGGAACTCGCGAGCCTGCACTTCCCGGGTACCGACTGGGGCCTGCTGACCGTGGCCTGTATCTGCCTGTTCATCGGCGCGATGGGTAAGTCGGCACAGTTCCCGCTGCACGTGTGGCTGCCGGACTCGATGGAAGGCCCGACCCCGATCTCGGCGCTGATTCACGCGGCGACGATGGTGACGGCCGGCATCTTCATGGTGTCGCGCATGTCGCCGCTGTTCGAGCTGTCGGACACCGCGCTGTCGTTCGTCACGGTGATCGGCGCGATCACGGCGCTGTTCATGGGCTTCCTCGGGATCATCCAGAACGACATCAAGCGGGTGGTCGCCTATTCGACTCTGTCGCAGCTCGGTTACATGACGGTCGCGCTGGGCGTGTCCGCGTACCCGGTCGCGTTGTTCCACCTGATGACGCACGCGTTCTTCAAGGCGCTGCTGTTCCTCGGCGCCGGCTCGGTCATCATGGGCATGCACCACGACCAGGACATCCGCAACATGGGCGGCCTGCGCAAGTACATGCCGATCACGTGGATCACGTCGCTCATCGGTTCGCTCGCGCTGATCGGTACGCCGTTCTTCTCGGGCTTCTACTCGAAGGACTCGATCATCGACGCGGTGAAGCTTTCGCACCTGCCGGGTTCGGGCTTCGCGTACTTCGCGGTCGTCGCGAGCGTGTTCGTCACGGCGCTGTACTCGTTCCGCATGTATTTCCTGGTGTTCCACGGTGAAGAGCGCTTCCGCAAGCCGAAGCATCCGGAATCGCCGATGGGCATGGCGGCCGCGCACGGCCACGACGACCACGGTCATGGCCATGGTCATGACGACCACGCGCACGAGCCGCACGAGACCCCGTGGGTCGTGTGGGTGCCGCTGGTCCTGCTGGCGATCCCGTCGGTGATCATCGGTGCAATCGCGGTCGGCCCGATGCTGTTCGGCGACTTCTTCCAGCACGGCGTTGCATTCGACAAGGTGATCTTCATCGGTGAAAACCACCCGGCGCTGGCCGAGATGGCCGAGGAGTTCCACGGCTGGGTGGGCATGGGCCTGCACTCGGTGTCGGGTCTGCCGGTCTGGCTCGCGCTCGCCGGTGTCGTTGTCGCCTGGTTCCTGTACCTGAAGCGTCCGGATCTGCCGGCGTCGATCCGCCGCGCGTTCGGCCCGATCTACACGCTGCTGGACAACAAGTACTACATGGACAAGATCAACGAAGTGGTGTTCGCCCGTGGTTCGGTGGCGATCGGCCGCGGCCTGTGGAAGGAAGGTGACGTCGTCGTGATCGACGGCCTCGTCAACGGCAGCGCCCGGTTCATCGGCTGGTTCGCCAGCGTGATCCGCTTCCTCCAATCCGGTTACATCTATCACTACGCGTTCGCCATGATCATCGGCATGCTGGGGCTCCTGACCCTGTTTGTAACGCTCGGCGGCAAATAAGGCGGGGGACAACTTAATGCACGCTTTTCCGATTCTCAGTACCGCGATCTGGCTGCCGATCGTTTTCGGCCTCCTCGTGCTTGCGGTGGGTAATGACAAAAATCCGGGGACGGCCCGCTGGATCGCGCTGATCGGTTCGCTGCTCGGCCTCGCGGTCACGATCCCGCTGATCACGGGCTTCGATTCGAGCACGGCTGCGCTGCAGTTCGTCGAGAAGTCGACCTGGATCGAGCGCTTCGACATCGCGTATCACCTCGGCGTCGACGGCATCTCGATGTGGTTCGTCGTGCTGACCGCGCTGATCACGGTGATCGTCGTGATCGCCGCATGGGAAGTCATCACCGAGAACGTCGCGCAGTACCTCGCGGCGTTCCTGATCCTGTCCGGGATCATGATCGGCGTCTTCTCGGCGGCCGACGGCCTGCTGTTCTACGTGTTCTTCGAAGCGACCCTGATCCCGATGTACATCATCATCGGCGTGTGGGGCGGCCCGAACCGCGTGTATGCGGCATTCAAGTTCTTCCTGTACACGCTGGCCGGCTCGCTGCTGATGCTGGTCGCGCTGATCTACCTGTACACGGAAACGCATTCGTTCGACCTCGCGACGTGGCAGAACGCCAAGATCGCGATGACGCCGCAGATCCTGCTGTTCATCGCGTTCTTCCTCGCGTTCGCGGTGAAGGTGCCGATGTGGCCGGTGCACACTTGGCTGCCGGACGCGCACGTGGAAGCGCCGACGGGCGGCTCGGTCGTGCTGGCCGCGATCATGCTGAAGCTCGGCGCGTACGGTTTCCTGCGCTTCTCGCTGCCGATCACGCCTGACGCGAGCCACTTCCTGGCCCCCGTCGTGATCACGCTGTCGCTGATCGCGGTGATCTACATCGGCCTCGTCGCGATGGTGCAGGCCGACATGAAGAAGCTGGTCGCGTATTCGTCGATCGCGCACATGGGCTTCGTCACGCTCGGCTTCTTCATCTTCAACCAGCTCGGCGTCGAAGGCGCGATCATCCAGATGATCTCGCACGGCTTCGTGTCGGGCGCGATGTTCCTCTGCATCGGCGTGCTGTACGACCGCGTGCACTCGCGCCAGATCGCCGATTACGGTGGCGTCGTCAACGTGATGCCGAAGTTCGCGGCGTTCGCGATGCTGTTCTCGATGGCCAACTGCGGCCTGCCGGGCACGTCGGGTTTCGTCGGCGAGTTCATGGTGATTCTCGCGGCCGTCCAGTACAACTTCTGGATCGCATTCGGCGCGGCGTTCACGCTGATCCTCGGCGCTGCTTACACGCTGTGGATGTACAAGCGCGTGTATTTCGGCGCGGTGGCGAACGACCACGTTGCCAAGCTGAAGGACATCGGCCGTCGCGAATTCCTGATGCTGGCCGTGCTCGCCGCGTTCACGCTGCTGATGGGCCTGTATCCGAAGCCTTTCACCGACGTGATGCACGTTTCCGTGGAAAACCTCCTCTCCCATGTCGCGCAGTCCAAGCTGCCGCTGGCGCAGTAATCGCGAGCGGAGGAAATCAAGATCATGAACGCTCCTATGAATGTCCTGTTGCCTGACGCGCTGGTGATGGCCGCCATCGTCGTCGCATGGCTGAACGACACCTTTACCGGTGCTTCCGGCCGCCGCCTGACTTACCTGATCGCGGTTGTTTCGTCGGTCGTCGCCGGCGTGTGGTTCGCGGTGCAGGCACTCGACCCGCAGCAGTACTACTTCTTCTCGAAGATGGTCGTCGTCGACTCGTTCGCGAGCACGATGAAGGCCGTCGTGTCGTTCGGTTTCGCGGTCTCGCTCGTCTATTCGCGCAAGTACCTCGAGGATCGCGACATGTTCCGCGGCGACGTGTTCCTCCTCGGCATGTTCTCGCTGCTCGGCCAGCTGGTCATGGTGTCGGGCAACAACTTCCTGACGCTGTACCTCGGTCTCGAACTGATGTCGCTGTCGCTGTACGCAGTCATCGCACTGCGCCGCGACGCCGCGCAGTCGAGCGAAGCCGCGATGAAGTACTACGTGCTGGGCGCGCTCGCATCGGGCTTCGTGCTGTACGGCATCTCGATGCTGTACGGCGCGACCGGCTCGCTCGAGCTGGGCGAGGTGTACAAGGCGGTCGGCGGCAACACCGACGCAGCCGTGCTGATGTTCGGCGTGGTCTTCATCGTCGCCGGTATCGCGTTCAAGCTTGGCGCCGTGCCGTTCCACATGTGGGTGCCGGACGTCTACCAGGGCGCACCGACCGCGATGACGCTGTTCGTCGGCGGCGGCCCGAAGGTTGCCGCGTTCGCGTGGGGCCTGCGCTTCCTGGTGATGGGCCTGCTGCCGCTCGCGCAGAACTGGCAGACCGCGCTCGTGATCCTCGCCGCGCTGTCGTTGATCGTCGGCAACATCACCGGTATCGTCCAGCGCAACATCAAGCGGATGCTCGCGTACTCGGCGATCTCGAACATGGGCTTCGTGCTGCTCGGCCTGCTCGCAGGCATCGTGAAGGGCGACGCGTCGGCGCCGGCGAATGCATACAGCTCGGCGATGTTCTACGCGATCGTCTACCTGATCACGACGCTCGGCTCGTTCGGCGTGGTGATGCTGCTCGCACGCCGCGATTTCGAAGCCGACACGATCGACGACTTCAAGGGCCTCAACAAGCGCAGCCCGGTGTTCGCGTTCGTGATGATGGTCATGATGTTCTCGCTGGCAGGCATCCCGCCGACCGTCGGCTTCTACGCGAAGCTCGCCGTGCTCGAGGCGACCGTCAACGCGGGCCTCACGTGGCTGGCCGTGCTGGCCGTGATCACGTCGCTGTTCGGCGCGTTCTACTACCTGCGCATCGTGAAGCTGATGTACTTCGATGCACCGCAGGATGCAACGCCGATCACCGGTGATTTCTGCAAGCGCACGATCCTCGTGCTGAACGGCCTGGCGGTCGTCGTGCTCGGCCTGATCCCGAGCCCGCTGCTGACGGCCTGCCTGCAGGCAATTCGCCACACGCTGCCGCTGTAATGTCGGCAGCCGGCTGGTTTATCGTGCTGTTGGCGTTCGTCTGCGCCAACCTGCCGTTCCTGAACCAACGCCTCTTCGCCGTCGTGCCGTTCGGCGCGACGAAGAAGGGCGGGTGGGTGCGGATCGGCGAGCTGATCGTGCTGTACTTCATCGTTGGCGCGCTCGGCTTCTGGCTCGAGTCGCGCGCCGGCAACCGCTTCGAACAGGGCTGGCAGTTCTACGCGATCACGTTCAGTCTTTTCGTCGTGTTCGCGTTTCCCGGCTTCACGTTCCAGTATCTCGTCAAACGACGCTGACGGCTTCGGCCGTCGCGCTCATTCCCGGAGCCGCCGATGGCCGAACTACCCAATCACGACGCCGCACTGACCGAAACCTGCCTCGAGAGCGAGGCGATTTTCGACGGCGCGTTCCTCAAGCTCAAGCGCGATATCGTCCGCCTGCCGGATGGCAAGAAGGCCACGCGCGAATACGTCCAGCATCCGGGCGCGGTGATGGTGATCCCGCTGTTCGACGACGGCCGCGTGCTGATGGAAAACCAGTTTCGCTACCCGATCGGCAAGGTGATGGCCGAATTCCCGGCCGGCAAACTCGACCCGAACGAAGGCGCGCTCGCCTGCGCGGTGCGCGAACTGCGCGAGGAAACGGGTTACACCGCACGCGAGTACGTGTTCCTGACCCGCATTCATCCGATCATTTCCTACTCGACCGAATTCATCGACCTGTACCTGGCGCGCGGGCTGACGGCCGGCGAGCGCAAGCTCGATGAGGGCGAATTCCTCGAGACCTTCACCGCGACGCAGGCCGATTTGCAGGAATGGGTGCGCACGGGCCAGATTTCCGACGTGAAGACGATCATCGGTACGATGTGGCTCGACAAGGTGCTGTCCGGTACGTGGCCGCTCGGGCCGGTCCTGACGCCCTGAGTGCGGCGTCAGCGGCGGGTGGGGCGCCGCGTTACAATCCGGTGACGCGACGCCTCCACGTCGCGCGATCGGTAATTAGCACGGTCGTTCACAAAACCGCTTTTTGCGCTACACTCGCCACACGCCCTGATTCAGCATGAAGGTCCTCGATTTGCAGTGCCCGCACGGTCATCGGTTCGAAGGCTGGTTCGCTTCCGCCGATGAATTCGAAGCGCAGTTGTCCCGCAAGCTGGTCGAATGCCCGGTGTGCGGAACGACCGAGGTCAACCGTCTGCCGTCGGCGCCGCGCCTGAATCTGTCGGGTGCGACGCAGGCACAGCCGGCCGATCCGCGCGCAATGCAGGCGCAGGTGATGCGTGCACTGCGCGAGGTGCTGGAGAAAACCGAGAATGTGGGCGAGCGCTTCGCCGAGGAAGCGCGGCGCATCCATTACAACGAGGCGCCGGCACGCAGCATTCGCGGTGTCACGACGCCCGAAGATGCGCAATCCTTGGCCGAAGAAGGCATCGACGTGATGCCGCTGCCGATTCCTGCCGCGCTGAAAGAACCGCTGCAATGACGTATGCAGTGGGTCCTTGCCGGGCTGGACGGCCGCGGCCTGCGTCTGCATGGGACCGGAGTAAGTGTTGAAGCACTACCTCCGGTCGACAGGAGACACTGCGCATGGATCTGGATTATTCCCCCGCCGACGACGCGTTCCGCGTCGACGTTCGCGCCTGGCTCGAGGCCAACCTGCCTCACGCACTGCGCGCCAAAGTACTCGATCACAAACGACTCGACCGCGAGGATTTCGCGAGCTGGCACCGGATTCTCGGCCAGCGCGGCTGGTCCGCGCCCGCCTGGCCGGTTGAATACGGCGGGCCGGGCTGGAACGCGACGCAACGGCACATCTGGGATGAGGAGTGCGCGCGGATCGGTGCACCGACCGTGCTGCCGTTCGGCGTATCGATGGTCGCGCCGGTGTTGATGAAATACGGCAGCGAAGCGCAGAAGCGTCATTATCTGCCGCGGATTCTCGACGGCTCGGACTGGTGGTGCCAGGGCTATTCGGAGCCGGGTTCGGGATCCGACCTCGCATCGTTGCGCACGCGCGCCGAGCGCCAAGGCGATCACTACGTCGTCAATGGCCAGAAGACCTGGACGACGCTCGGCCAGTACGCCGACATGATGTTCTGCCTCGTGCGCACCGATCCGGCCGCGAAGAAACAGGAGGGCATCTCGTTCCTGCTGATCGACATGAAGACGCCCGGCATCACGGTGCGGCCGATCGTCATGCTCGACGAGGACCACGAGGTCAACGAGGTGTTCTTCGAGGATGTGAAGGTGCCGGTCGAGAATCTCGTCGGCGACGAGAATCGCGGCTGGACCTACGCGAAATACCTGCTTGGCCATGAGCGCACCGGCATCGCGCGCGTCGGCGCGTCGAAGCGCGAGCTCGCGTTCCTGAAGCGCGTGGCGTCGAACCAGCGCAAGAACGGCAAGCCGTTGCTTGCCGATCCCGTGTTCGCCGCCAAGGTCGCGGCGCTCGAGGTCGAGCTGATGGCGCTCGAGGTGACGGTGCTGCGGGTCGTCAGCCGCGAGACGAGCGGGAAGGGGCCGGGCCCCGAGGCGTCCATGCTGAAGATCAAGGGCACGGAAGTGCAGCAGGCGCTCACCGAGCTGATGGTCGACGCGATCGGCCCGCTCGCCGCACCGTTCGACGTTCCGTTCCTCGACGGCCGGCGCGAGCACAGCATCGCCGGCGACGACGACGCGGCGCCGCTGGCCGCGTACTACTTCAACTACCGGAAGACGTCGATCTACGGCGGTTCGAACGAGATCCAGAAGAACATCATCGCGCAGATGATTCTGGGGCTGTGATCAGGGAACGGAGACAACCATGGATTTCAGCTTTACCGATGAGCAGCAGCAGTTCGCCGACGCGCTGCGCCGGTATCTCGGCGAGCAATACGGCTTCGAAGCGCGCCAGGCCATCGTGCGCAGCGACGCGGGCGTGTCGGACATGCAGTGGAGTGCGTTCGCAGAACTGGGGTTGACCGCGCTGCCCGTGCCGGACGCACAGGGCGGTTTCGGCGGCGGCCCGGTCGACATGCTGGTCGTGATGCAGGAACTCGGCCGCGCGCTCGTGATCGAGCCGTACTGGGCAACGGCGGTGGGTGTCGAGGCCTTGCGCATCGCCGGCTCCGGCGCCGGTGAGGATGCCGCGCTGCTGGAGGCGGTCGCGCAGGGGCAGAAACGTGTCGCGGTTGCTTTTCACGAGCCGCATGCGCGTTACGACCTGTTCGAACTCGATACGCATGCGCGCGAGCAGGGCGGCACGTACCGCCTGACGGGCACGAAGTCGGTCGTTCAGCATGGCGCGCAGGCGCATGCGTGGATCGTGCCTGCGCGCGTCGACGACGGCGGCATCGGCCTGTTCGTCGTCGAACGGGATGCCGCGAATGCGAAAGTGGCCGACTACCGGACGATCGACGGCCAGCGTGCCGCGACGATCGGTTTCAATGAAACGCCGGCGCGACTGCTGACGGGCGGGGCGCGCGACGCCGCCGCCCTCGAGCAAGTTGCCGATTACGCGACGTTCCTGCTGTGCGCGGAGGCGGTCGGCGCGCTCGACGAACTGAACCGCGCCACGGTCGAATACACGAAGACGCGCGAACAGTTCGGCATGCCGATCGCGCGTTTCCAGGCACTGCAGCACCGGATGGTCGACATGCTGATCCATGCCGAGCAGGCACGTTCGCTGACCTATCTGGCAGCCGTGCGCTACGCGAGTGGCGATGCCGACGCGCGGCGCAAGGCGGTGTCGGCCGCGAAAGCGCGTGTCGGCGCCGCCGCGCGTTTCGTCGGCCAGCAGGCCGTTCAACTGCACGGCGGCATGGGCGTGACCAACGAGGTCGCCGCTGCGCACCTGTTCAAGCGGCTGACGATCATCGAGACGACACTCGGCGACACCGATCATCATCTTGCGCGCATCGCGGCACTGCCCGATTTCGCGCAGGCCGACGCGGCATGACGGCGACGCGCGAGCGCGCCAGACAAGGAGACATCTAGTGGGCATCAGTTACGAAGACCTGGTGGTCGGCAGCACCACCGAAGTGGGCCGTTACACGTTCGAACCCGACGACATCAAGACGTTCGCGCAACGCTACGATCCGCAGCCGTTCCATCTCGACGAAGAAGCCGGGAAGGCATCGCATTTCGGCGGGCTTGTCGCGAGCGGCTGGCATACGTGTTCGGTGTTCATGAGCCTGCTCGTCAAGAAGCTCGGCCCGGACTCGACCAGCATGGGCTCGCCGGGCATCGACTCGATCCGCTGGCTCAAGCCAGTGCGTGCGGGCGATACGATCACGATGTACCAGAAGGTCCACGACAAGCGCGTGTCGGAGAGCAAGCCCGACCGCGGCATCGTGTCGACGGAATGGGTCGGCGTGAACGAGGCCGGCGAGACGGTGATTACCGTGCACACGAAAGTGATCTTCGGGCTGCGCCATCCGGGAGGCGTGCAGGCATGACGGAGATGACGTTGCCGCTGATCGCGTCGGCGCAGGCGCTGCAGGCACGCGTCGGCGCGGAGCCGCTCGCGAGCGGCTGGATCGCGATCGACCAGCATCGCGTCGACGGGTTTGCCGACGCGACCGGCGATCATCAATGGATTCACGTCGATCCCGAGCGCGCGCGACGCGAGTCGCCGTTCGGCGGACCGATCGCCCACGGGTTCCTGACGCTGTCGCTGATTCCGGCGTTGATGACCGACGCGATGCGTTTCGAGCAGAAGATGGGCGTGAACTACGGGCTGAACCGCGTGCGGTTCCTGAAGCCGGTGCCGGTCGGCGCGCGCGTGCGTGCGCTGTTTGCGGTAAAGGAAACCGCCGAGGCCGCGCGGAACGGCGTGCAGGTGACGTGGTCGGTGACGATGCAGGTCGAGCGTCCCGATGCGCCGCTGCCGGTTTGCGCGGCGGAATTCATCACGCTGCATTACTTCTGAAGCGGGGAGCGGCATGCATGGATGCCGCTCCGCCCGTCACTTGCGTGTCAGTGCTTCGCGTACTGCGTTGCGCCGAACAGCACCTCGCGTGCCTTGTCGTCCTGCAGCGCCTTGCGCATCGACGCGAGCACTTCGACACCGCGCTGCACGGCCGGTCGTGCGGCGATCGTGTCGTACCAGCGCTTCACGTTCGGCAATTCGCCGAGCACGATGCCCTGGTTCTGCCATGAGCGCGTCCACGGGAACGTCGCAATGTCCGCGATCGTGTACGTGTCGCCCGCGAGATATTCGGATTCGCCGAGTCGCTTGTCCATCACGTTGTACAGGCGCTTCGCTTCGTTTGTGTAGCGGTTGACCGCATACTCGATCTTCTCCGGCGCATACAGGCGGAAGTGATGCGCCTGCCCGAGCATCGGCCCGACACCGCCCATCTGGAACATCAGCCATTCGAGCGTTGCATAGCGTGCGGCCGGATCCGTCGGCAGGAACTTGCCGGTCTTCTCCGCGAGGTAGATCAGGATCGCGCCCGATTCGAACAGCGAGATCGGCTTGCCGCCGGGGCCGTCCGGATCGACGATCGCGGGGATCTTGTTGTTCGGGCTGATCTTCAGGAATTCCGGCTTGAACTGGTCGCCTGCGCCGATATCGACCGGATGGACACGATAGGCGAGGCCCGTTTCCTCGAGCATGATGTGCACCTTGTGGCCGTTCGGGGTCGCCCAGCTATAGACGTCGATCATCGTGAACTCCTTTGTTGCGTGCGCGAAAACGGCGCTGGCAGCGCCGCGACAGGCGGTCATTAGAGCATGGATCGATGCGCGCTGCTGGCGACGCAAACGTGCGTGCCGATACGGGTACGCGGGCGAGCGAGCGCTCGCCGCCGACGTCGCGCGCGGCGCTTCCTGGCGGATGCGTTCAGGCAGGTGGAACGCGGGCGTGGCGGCTCAGCGTTTGTAGCGGGGCGGGCGCTTCTCGAGAAATGCGGTGATGCCCTCGAGCCCATCCGCATGATGCAGCGACGCGACGAAATGATCGCGTTCGGTGCCGAGATGCGCGTCGAGCGGTTGCGTCGTTGCGTCGTCGAGCAGCGACTTGATGCGCGTGAGCGCGTTCGGCGAGATGCCGGCGAGTGCATCGGCCCATGCCAGCGCGTCGGTCAATGCCGCGCCCGGTACGGCGAGCCGGTTGACGACGCCGAGCGTGTGCAGACGTTCGGCTGCGACGGGTTTGCCTTCGAACAGGATCTCGGCCGCGAGCGCGCGCGGCAGTGCGCGGGCGATGAACCACGAACCGCCCCCATCGGGTGTCAGGCCGACACGCGCGTATGACATCACGAATTTCGCATCGTGCGCGGCGACGATCAGGTCGCACGCGAGCGCGAGCGAAAAGCCCGCGCCGGCCGCCGCGCCTTCGACCGCCGCGATCACCGGCTTCGTCGAAGCGTGGATCGCCGTTACCCATGCGGCGAGCTGATCGATGCTGTCGGCCTGGTAGGACGGATCCTTCGAGCGGTTGTCGAGCAGCCGGTTCAGGTTGCCGCCCGCGCAGAAGAAGCGATCGGCGCCAGTGAGCACGACAGCGCGAATCCCGGGATCGCGCTCGGCGGTGGCGAGCGCCTCGACGCCGGCCGCGTACATGTCGGGATGCAGCGCATTGCGTGCGCCGGGATTGGATAGCGTGAGGACGAGCGTCGAGTCGCTCTCGGGCGGACGCGAGGCCAGCAGTTCAGCACTCATGCGAGCGTGTCTCCATCGGATGGCGGGGCTGCGGCGCCACGCGCGCCGCGCACGCGGATGCGGCCGATGCCGTAGCGGATGTAATGTTGTCGTGACGAACGCAATACTTGCTTTAGACTAGCACGAACGTGCTTTTCAGCGCGACGAATCTCGCTGCGGCCGGCACCGTTGCGGCCGCGTTCCAGCAACGAAGGAGACTCCGATGCTACAGCTGTGCGGTATTCCGTTGTCCAACTATTACAACAAGGTGAAGTTCGTCCTGCTCGAGCACGACATTCCGTTCGAGGAGTCGGTGTGCGGTTTGCCGATCAGCGATCCGGCCCGGCTCGCCGATTCGCCGCTCGGCAAGATTCCGTTCCTGAAGACCGAAGAAGGCGCATTGTTCGAGTCGCAGGTGATCATCGAATACTTGGCGGCGCGTTATCCCGAGAAAGGCATTTACCCGGCGAGCCCGTTCGCGGCCGCGAAGGTGCGCGAACTGGTCGAGACGCTCGAGCTGTATCTCGAATGGATGGCGCGTGAGGTCTATACGGAAGCGTTTTTCGGCGGCAAGGTCAGCGACGGGACGAAGGCGCACGTCGAGAAGCGCCTGCCGCGCGCGATCGATGCGTTCAACCAGATGACGCAATTTTCGCCGTATGTGCTCGGCGAGTCGTTCGGCCTCGCCGACATCGCCGCATGGGTCCATCTGCCGGTCATCGGGATGGCGACGAAGGCCATTTTCGGACGCGATTTCCTGCTCGACGCGGGCATCGACTGGAAGGCGCACGCGAAGATCGTCGGCGAGCGTCCGGCCGCGCAGCGCGTGGCAGCCGAGCGCAAGGCGTACATCGAGGCGACGAGCGTCGCGCGTTCGTAAACGCGGTTCCTGCAAGGCGGCCCCTGGCCGCCCGTGCGGGACTTACAGGCGGGCGAGCCGTTCGAGCGCGGATGCGAGCGTGCTTTCCTGCTTCGCGAAGCAGAAGCGTACGACGCCCGATTCGTGCGGCTCGTGATAGAACGCCGACACCGGAATGGCGGCCACGCCGATCTCCGACGTGAGCCACTTCGAGAATTCCGCTTCCGGCAGGTCGCTGATCGCCGAATAATCGACGCACTGGAAGTACGTGCCCGTGCAGGGCAGCAGCTTGAAGCGCGTGCGCTCGAGGCCGGCCCGGAAGAAGTCGCGCTTCTTCTGGTAGAAGTCGGCAAGCGTCAGGTACGGTGCCGGGTCGCGCAGGTAGTCGGCGAGCCCGACCTGCATCGGCGTGTTCACCGTGAACACGTTGAACTGGTGGACCTTGCGGAATTCGGCGGTCAGCGCGGCAGGGGCTGCGACATAACCGACCTTCCAGCCCGTCACGTGATAGGTCTTGCCGAAACTCGACACGATGAAGCTGCGCGCGGCGAGCTCCGGATAACGCGCGACGCTCTCATGGCGCGCGCCGTCATAGACCATGTGCTCGTAGACCTCGTCGGACAGAATCAGCACGTTGGTGCCACGCACGATCTCTTCGAGCTTGCGCATGTCGGCCTCGCGCCACACGGTACCCGTCGGGTTATGCGGCGTGTTGATCAGGATCATGCGCGTTTTCGGCGTGATTGCAGCCGCCAGACGGTCGAACGGAATCACGTAGTCGGGCGCCTCCAGCGTGACGAACACAGGTGTGCCGCCCGCGAGTTCGATCGACGGCAGGTAGCTGTCGTAGGTCGGCTCGACGACGATCACTTCATCACCCGGATGCACCGTGCACAGGATCGCGGTCAGCAGTGCCTGCGTCGCGCCGGCCGTGACGGTGATTTCGGTCGCCGGATCGTAACGCCGGCCGTAGACCTGCGCGATCTTGTCTGCGATCGCCTCGCGCAGCGGTGCGACACCGGCCATCGGCGGATACTGGTTGTGCCCGTTGCGCATCGCGGCGGCAACCGCATCGACGATGCGCGGATCGCAGTCGAAATCCGGAAAGCCCTGGCCGAGGTTCACGGCGCCTTTTTCTGCTGCAAGCGCGCTCATGACCGTGAAGATCGTCGTGCCGACGTTCGGCAGGCGCGAAGGGAAAACGGGAGTCGTTGGCATGTCTGAAGGAGCGTTCATCGATACGGTCGAAATCGGGTGGTGTTGCGGTGCGTCAAGCCGGCGTGGCGTCGAGCGCGCAGGCCTCGGCAAAGGGGGCCGGTTGCGCGATCCGGAAGCCGAAATCGCGCGCGGTGCGCTTCGCGAGCTTCAGCAGCGCGCGGTCTTTCGACACGAGCCAATCGGCCTGGGCGGCGCGGGCGAGTTCAAGAAATTTTTGGTCGTCGCGGTCCTTGCACTTCGGCAGCGGCGGCGCGTCGGCGTCGACGGCCGGCGGCTCGACGAGGCTCGCCAGGCGGGCGACGGTTGCGAGCGCGGCCGCCTTGTCGACGGCGCGCGCCTGGAATTGCGGATAATCGAGCACATACTTGAGTTCGGCCAGGCAGCGGCCGTCGATCACGGCGGCAAGCGTGCCGCGTTCGAGCGCGGCGCGGATCGGGCGCGTAGCGGGGTCGTCGAATACGAGGATGTCGATCCAGACGTTCGAGTCGAGCACGACGCGATGCGCGGCATGCGGGGCGGGAGAGCGGGTCATTCGTTACAATCGGTGGTTTTCGTCTGACCGCAAGGCACGGCGTGCCAGCGAGCCTCTATGATAATCGTTCTCTCTCCCGCCAAATCCCTCGACTACGATACGCCCGCGCACGTCCAGTCTTACACGAAGCCTGCATTCGTCGACGACGCGTCCGAGCTGATCGACGGCCTGCGCAAGCTTTCGCCGCAGGACATCGCGACGCTGATGGATATCTCCGATCCGCTTGCACGCCTGAATTTCCAGCGCTACGCGGACTGGTCGCCGACCTTTACGCCGGCCAACGCGAAGCAGGCCGTGCTCGCATTCAACGGCGACGTATATGAAGGATTCGACGCCAAATCGCTGTCGTCCGCCGATCTCGACTATGCGCAGCAGCATGTGCGCGTGCTGTCGGGACTGTACGGGCTGCTGCGTCCGCTCGATCTGTTGCAGCCGTACCGTCTCGAGATGGGTACGCGTTTCGCGAACGCGCGCGGCAAGGATCTGTACGCGTTCTGGGGCGACCGCATCACGCGGGCGCTGAACGAGCAGCTCGAAACGCGCAGCGGCGCGGCGCGCGTGCTCGTCAACTGCGCATCGACCGAATACTTCAAGTCGGTCAAGCCGAAACTGCTGGCCGCGCCCGTCGTCACGCCGGTGTTCGAGGACTGGAAGGGCGGCCGCTACAAGATCATCAGCTTCCATGCGAAGCGTGCGCGCGGCCTGATGGCGCGTTTTATCGTCGAGAACCGGATTGCCGACCCGAAGGCGCTGAAGGAATTCGCGACGGAAGGCTATGCGTTCGATGCGGCTGCGTCGAACGATTCGACTTACGTATATCGCCGGCGAGTCGGCGAGTGACCCTGCCGGCCGTTCACGAGACGGCCGGTGCATGCATGAGGCCGGGCAAGCGCTACACCGCCTGTTCCGGTCGCCAGCTTTACATGGGACCGGTGTAAGCGCTAAAGCGCCAACTCCGGTCGACAAAGGAGAGACAGATGGCCCTTTCGATCACCAGCAATTTCGACGCAGGCGCAATCGACGTCGTGTCGTGCGACAGCCCCGATGCGATTCGGTTGCGCGTGCGCGGCGACAACCGCTCGGAATTCGCGCAATGGTTTTACTACCGCTTGACGGGCGCGCGCGGCGAGCGCTGTGTGATGACGTTCGAGAATGCTGCCGAATGCGCGTATCCGTCGGGCTGGCGCAATTACAGCGCGGTGGCGAGCTATGACCGGGTCGACTGGTTCCGCGTGCCGACGACGTTCGACGGCAAGACGATGACCATCGACCATACGCCGGAATTCGACAGCATCTACTACGCATATTTCGAACCGTACTCGGAAGAGCGTCATGCGGCATTTCTCGGTGCGGTCCAGCAGTTGCCGCAGGCGAGCGTCGTCGAACTCGGTCGCACGGTCGAAGGTCGTCCGATGTCGCTGCTGACGCTCGGTACGCCGGAGGCCGACGGCGCACCGAAGAAGAAGGTGTGGATCATCGCGCGCCAGCATCCCGGCGAGTCGATGGCCGAGTGGTTCGTCGAAGGCCTCGTCAAGCGGCTGGCCGGATGGGGCGACTGGGCCGGCGATCCGGTCGCGCGCAAGCTCTACGATCGAGTGACGTTCCACATCGTCCCGAACATGAATCCGGACGGCAGCGTGCATGGCAACCTGCGCACCAACGCGGCGGGCGCGAACCTGAACCGCGAGTGGATGGCGCCCGATGCCGAGCGCAGCCCCGAGGTGCTGGCCGTGCGCGATGCGATCCATGCGATCGGCTGCGACATGTTCTTCGATATCCACGGCGACGAGGATCTGCCGTACGTGTTCGTTGCCGGGTCGGAAATGCTGCCGAGCTTTACCGAGCAGCAGGGCAAGGAGCAGACCGCGTTCATCGAGGCGTTCAAGGTTGCGAGCCCGGACTTCCAGACTGAGCACGGCTATGCGGCGAGCAAGTACAAGGAGGACGCGCTCAAGCTCGCGTCGAAGTACATCGGCCACCAGTTCGGCTGCCTGTCGCTGACGCTCGAGATGCCGTTCAAGGACAACGCGAACCTGCCCGACGAGCGAGTCGGCTGGAACGGCGAGCGAAGCGCGGCGCTCGGCGCGGCGATGCTGGCTGCGATCCTGGTGCACGTCGACACGTTCGCGTAAGCGCAGCGTCGCCGTATGAAAAAAGCCGGAGCATCTCAGGATGCTCCGGCTTTTTTGCTTCTGTCGATGTCGCTTCGTCGAATCAGGACTTCTTCGCGCTCTTCTTCACGACCTTCTTCTGTCCGCTCGACTTTTTCGTTGCGGCGGCCTTCTTGCTGCCGGTGCGGCTCGATGCTTTCGCCTTGACCTTGCCTCGGTGTGACTTGCCCTTGAACTTCTTCGTCGAGGACGTGGAGCGCTCGACGCGCGGCTTCAGCGGCGGAACCGGGTCGTTCCAGCTGAAGGCGAGCATTTGCTGACCGACATAGCCGCATCGGAATTTCAGCGGCGTCGGGTCGCTGCCGTCGCTGTGGATACCGAGTCCGTCGACAGTGACGATATTGTCGACCTTCACGCGCTGCTTGCCCTGGTCGAACGAGTCGTTCCATGGCGTGATTGTCGCGTTGCCGCTGTCGAATGTGTTCGGCGCGAAGTCGACGCGGTCGAACGCCGACGACGTGCTGGCGATGAAGCTGCCGTGCGCCGCACAATCGGCGGCGAGCGGATCGGCATGCATTTCGTTGACGAATTTGTTGATCAGTTCGGAGCGCTGGTCGAGCAGGTCGGCGAATGCCGGTGTCGGAAGCGCAAGCGACAGGCCCGCAATACAGGCTGCCAGCTTGCCGAGCGCCCGGAAAATCCGGAGCGACGCAGGAGAGCTGTCCATCTGGTTATTGGTGAGGAGCGAATGAGACATCGGGCACGTATAGATGCCCGATGAAGAACCGGAGTTCAATCTTAGCGTAAAAAAGTTGTGCGGCAGTAGATGTCGCATTCTGCCGCACCGCGCGAGGCCCTGCCGGTGGGTGGTGGCGGTGCCGCCGCCGGAGGGCGATTCAGGCGCGCGGGCCGCCGAGGCGATAGCGCCGGACGTCGAAGGTCGTGACCCACGCGGGACGATAGACCGCGATGAGTGCCGTTGCCATGCCGGTGAACCACGCTTCGCCGAGTGCGAGAAGCGCAGTGTTCAGCAGATAGCCGGCCGGAATCACGACAGGCACGCCGTCCGCCAGCGCGAGCTGGACCCCGGCCGCGGCAGCAGCGACTGCGATGATTGCGATGGCCGGCGACAGGAATCCCTGGCCGGTGATGAACGACGCGAGATTGTGCGGCAACCATGCGAGTGCGGCGCGCTGCAGCAATGCCGACACGGCGACCGGCAGCGCGCCGTAGATCAGATAGGTCAGGCCAATGCCCTGCCAGGGCGCGTCGAAAATGATCGCGGCAACCGCCGTGACGGTGCCCATCGCGATCAATGCGAGTGTCCAGTCGAACAGTGTGACGAGCAGCGTCGCGCCAAGTAGATGCATGACGATGCCGTCTTCGAGCCACGCATTCGAGGCCCAGAGGACCGTAATGGCGGTGACGAGCGCAAGCCACACGTGCTGGAGCGTGGCGTCCTGCAGGCGCACGAAGGGACGATTCCAGATCGCGAGCGCGAGCAGGGCCACGGCGGCGATCCAGCCACCGATGCCAACCCAGAGCGGAAGCGGTGTGAAGAGAAAACCCATTCGTCCATATTACTCGTTGAGCATCAAAGGTGGGAATCCACACACGCCGACCGTCGCAATATCGAGACTGTCTGGCTAGCGTTCGCGCCGGAACCGCGCTGGCGGTTCAGCGGCGATCGGCAAGTCCTGCGTGCTGTCGATTGAGGCTGGCAACGGGTACGGGCGGTCTTTCCGTTGCGTACGCAGCGGAACCGGGCCCTGTTCGCCGATGGGCGGCTTGCGCGTGCGGTTGCGATTCGCCAGCAGCACCTCGAGGTGGGGCGACAGCCAGCCGTTGTAGATCGCGACCGCGGCGGCGCGGTTGGCGGCACCGAGTTGCTGGAAGATGCTGGCGAGGTGGATCTTGACGGTGCCTTCGCTGATGCCGAGCGTACGGGCGATCATCTTGTTGGTGCTGCCCATATGGACGAAGCGCATGATCTGAGCTTGGCGTGGCGACAAGAGGCCGCTCGGCGGCCGGCGGGGAAGCGACCCGGCGAGTGTCTGGAAATGGGCATCGTAGCGCGCCGCAGCAGTGGAAGGCAGCAGACGGAGCGCGATCGGCGGGATGTAATGCCCGCCCAGCAGAACGATCTCGAGCGCACGCACGATCAGGTGAGGCCGGGTGGAGTGCGGGATCACGCCGGAGACACCATAGTTGAAGAAGCGCTGGATGGCTTCCGGCGATGTTTCGTCGACGAGAACGGCGACGGGTGTCGGCGAGCACGCGCTGCAGAGCGCCTGAAGCTCGCTGAGTCGGCCGACGTCGAGCCAGTCGATCGCGACGAGGTCGAAACGCTGGTTGCGCAGCAGCCTGCGCGCCTGAAAACTGTCGGGCGCATCGTTGATGCTGGCGTGACGGTTGATCTGTCGCAACAGAGCCTTCAGTCCGTCACGCCGCTCGGCGTCTGAATTGAGCATCAGGAACCGCATATTCAACCTCCTTAATGTGAGCCATTGATTTGCCGTCTGGCATGCCTTGGGTCTGATGATGACAAAGACCTTACACGATGTCTGCTTGGCTGAAAGGCTTAGGAAAAGTATGAAATTTCGGGCGGCAGGATGGCGGACAAGAAAAAAGCCGCTCCGGCGGGAACCGTGAGCGGCTTCGGACGGGCAGGCCGTCAGGGTACTGCAGTGTGGTTCAGTGAAAGTGCGGCTGGGCGGGTGATGCGTCTTCCGGCATTTCCGCGTGGACGATTTCGCCGAGCGGATCTGCGTAAAGCGGTACGCCGCAGTCGTCGCAGTATTCGGGTTCGAAGCGGCCCGCGTGCCGCCGGACGTCGGTTACACCGCATTCCTTCAGCAGGCTCACGATTTCCTCGAGCGGTCCTTCGATCGGCGCTTCGCCTTCGAGCGTCGCGCTGTCGATCGACACGTCGCCGTTTTCACGGCCGTAAAGCGGCCATACGACACCGTAGATTACGTCGTTGCTGGCACGCCGCGTGAAGCCGACACGATACTCGTCGATACGGCGTTCGCCAAAGCCGGCGACCACCGCGCGCAGCTCTTGCGGTGCCGCACCAAGTGTGTCGAAAAGATAACGAATGGCGGTTCGCACCGTGTGCGGACGCACCCGTTCGTCCGCATCCCGGCAAGCCGAATAGTACGCGTCCGGAAGTAGGCATTCGAACTCGCAGCCGGGCAGGGCGATCGACAGGTTCGGGCCGCCCTGGGCCGTCCATTGCTCGAGGCACTGGCCACGCTCGATCCGGCTGCCGTTTTCCTCTTCCTGCCATCGGAACAGCGGCGCGCCGGCGGGTGCGGCGACGACGGCGAGCAGGAAGCGCGGGTCGGCCAGGATCGGCGAGGTTTCAGGCAGGTCGCCGAAGCTGAGCTTGGGGGTGTGCTGGGTGATCGCTGCATGAGCGAGCTGCTGGGCCAGCCGGTAGGTCTCGACGTGGTGCCGCGGCAACTGGTCAATGCTGTAAAGGAACGGTGCCAGGCCGACGAGGGTGCCGTTCGCAAGGACGTGTGCCTGCAGGTGCGTTCGCAGCGCGTCGGCAACGTCACTCTTGAGCGGGCCGGACGGAATCATGTAGCGCGTCCATGCGAGAACCGGGACGGCGACCAGCAGCGCGTCGAACGGTTGGCCGTCGTGCTCGATCACCATCGACTCGCTGTGCGTCTCGGCCATGTCGGCGAGCGCGCCATAGGCGTCGGGATGATTCTGCTGAAGATGGTCGAGCGCTGCGTCGAGCGTGGTCTGGTTGCCGTTGCGGACAATCTTGGCGAGCAGCGCGTCGAGCTTCGCTTCCCAGAAGCGATCCTCGATGCGGCTGCCCGACGCGAAGAGCGCAAGCGACAGACCGACCAGTTTGTCGGCATCGGGGGGGAGGCGTTTGGCGATTCGCTGGCGCATATTAAAGACGTATATAGAAAGAGGCGAAGAACCTCACATTCTAGTCCGTTCTTTGCACCATAAGCGGTCTCGTGCCAAGGCATGGCAGATCGGCCGGATTGCAGCCTTTGTAAAAAAGTTGCGTCAAACCCCTTGCGCAGTTCGAAGAGGGTGCTTAGAATCACGCCTCTTTCGCGCTAACGGAAACGCAGCGCGGGAGAGGGAGCGAAGCTGGTGGTGTGCTGCAGTGTCGGGCGCGCGGCTGGCTTGGAAGTTGAGCCCCGCAGTCGCAACGATGTAGTGTAAAAAGTTGTTGACGAGCTGCGAAACACGGTTCATAATCTCGCTTCTCTGCTGCTGAAAACGCAGCGCTGCCGGGAAACACGAAGTTCCTCGCAGATTGCTCTTTAAAAATTAACAGCCGATAAGTGTGGGCGCTTGATGGAAGCGAGCTGATCCTCGGATCAGGTAGCAAAAGTATCAAGAGTCTCACACTAAAGTAAGTCAGGTTTATGAAGTGATTCATATTCCTGTCAGCTTTGAGTGAGCGACCGGTTCTTAACCGAACCGAAAACAGTAACAGGTTTAAACTGAAGAGTTTGATCCTGGCTCAGA
>NZ_QOBB01000036.1:0-48312 GCF_024704855.1 Burkholderia sp. HAN2018
CGGGCGCCGGCGCAGCGTCGTCGCGTTGCGCCGCGCGCAGGCCGCGCAGGCGGTCGCCGCGTATCGCTCGACGGTGCTGACGGCCGTCGGCGACGTCGAGACGTCGATCGCCGCCACCGCCCGCGATCACAGCCGGACCGAGCGCCTCGAACGCGCGGTGTCGAACGCGCGCGGCGCCTATACGCAGATCAACCGGTCGTGGCGCAGCGGCGAATCGGCGTTCATCGATACGCTGGAGGTGCAGCGTTCGCTGCTCGCGGCCGAGGATTCGCTCGCGCAAGCGCGCACCGAGGAAATGCTCGGCCGGGTCAGGCTGATGACTGCGCTGGGGCAGTAAGCGCGCGGTTCAGGTTCGACCGCTGCCGCGCATCGGTCGATACGCAAAGGGCGGCGGGTTCGATGTGATTCGAACCCGCCGCCCTTTTGCATGATGCGTGGCCAGCTGCGTGCGGCACCGGCTCAGTCGATGTCGCCGCCTTCCTTCAACTGCGCGCTCAAGTAGTCGAGAAAACTGACGATGCGCGACGACAGCGTCGCATTGCGATAGAACACCGCGTGAATCGGCTGGCGGAACTCGACGGTATCGTCGACGAGCAGCTCGACGAGGCTGCCGTCGCGGCGATGCGTGCCCGTCATGTAGTCGGCCAGGCACACGATGCCGGCGCCACTGAGCGCGAGCGTCAACAGCGTCTCGCCGCTCGACGCCTGCAGCGCCGGATGAATCCGGTACACGCCGCCGTCGGCGGTACGCAACGGCCAGTGGTTCAGCGTTTCCGGCTGCACGAAGCCGAGCAGCGCGTGGTTCGCGAGATCGGCGACGCTCGTCGGCACGCCGGCTTTCTCCAGATAGGCCGGGCTCGCCAGGATGCGCAGCCGGCTGCTGCCGAGCCGGCGCGCATGCAGCGTCGAATCGCGCAGCTCGCCGATCCGGATCGCCACGTCGGTGCGCTGTTCGAGCAGGTCGATGATCTCGTCGCTCGTATGGAGTTCGGCCGTGATCGCCGGATAGGCTTCGCGGAAGCCGGGCATCATCGGCGCGATCACGTGCTGCATGAACGGCATCGCCGCGTTGATCCGCAAGCGCCCGGACGGCGTCTCGCGCTGGCTGACGATCTGTTCCTCGGCAAATTCGACCGACGCGATGATGTCGCGCGCGTAGTCGAGAAAGAGCTTGCCCTCGTCGGTCAATTCGAGGCGGCGCGTCGTGCGGCGGATCAGCGTCGTGTCGAGCTTCTCCTCGAGGCGCCGCAGGATCCGGCTCATTACCGAGGTCGGCTGATGCAGCTTGTCGGCCGCACCCGTCAGCGAACCGGTATCGGCGATGGTCACGAACGCGAGCATCTCGTCGAGGGTCGTCTTCATGGTCGGCAGTCTTCCGCAGTTTCAGAAACCGCCACGATAGTGCCGCCGCGCCGCTTTGATAAGCCGGCGCGCGCGCGAATCACAGTTGATTTCGATTCAATGATTCGCGGCGAATATGGTCCGA
Source organism: Burkholderia sp. HAN2018 (assembly GCF_024704855.1). Classification (NCBI taxonomy): domain Bacteria; kingdom Pseudomonadati; phylum Pseudomonadota; class Betaproteobacteria; order Burkholderiales; family Burkholderiaceae; genus Burkholderia; species Burkholderia sp. HAN2018. Next base: position 1,487 of record NZ_QOBB01000036.1, read on the forward strand.
ACAATCCGGCATGAAGCGGGCGGCCGCACACGCAAACGCGCCCGGGCGGGCGCGCTTTTCATCAGACAAGGCAACGCCGTGTCAGGCGGCGACGGGCATCTCGTCGCGAATCCAGTCGAGCATCGCGCCGTGCGTCGGCGCCCACCCGAGTTCCTGCCGCGCGCGCAGCGCCTTCACACGGCTGTTCGACGCGAGCGAGTCATGCGCGCGCGAATGGCCGAACGCCTGCGCCGCATCCGCGATGTCCCATTCGACGATCGACGGCAGGCCGAGCCGCTCGCCGAGCGCATGGCCGATTTCCGCGAACGACGCTTCGCCGTTTTCCGCGAAGTAGAACGCACCGGGCGGCGCGGCATCGATCGCGCGCAAATACAGATCGGCGACATCGGCGACGTGCACGTTCGACCAGCGGTTCAGCCCCTTGCCGATCACGCGCACCGCGCCGGCATCGCGCGCGATCGCCGCGAGCAGCGGCAGTTGCACGCTGTCGCGGCGGATGCCGAGGCCGTCGCCGTAGATCATGCTGTTGCAGATCACGGCCGAGCGGATGCCGAGGTTGGCCGACGACATCACGAGCCGGTCGATCGCGCGGCGCTCGGCCTTCGCGGGTTTGACGACGGGCGTCGTCTCGTCGAATACGGGGGCATCGCCATGCGCGCCCTGTGCGTCGTCCGCGATCACGCTGGTGCCGCTCGTATGCACGAACGTCTTGCCCGAGCCGCTCAGCGCGGCGATGATCGCCTCGACAGCCTTGCGGTGATCGCTGCTCGCCGCGTTGACGACGCAGTCCGCGTCGCGCGCGAACGCTTGCAGCAGCGCCGAGTCGTCGAGCGTGCCGACGACCGGCATGATGCCGGCCGCCGCGAGTTTCGCGGCGTTGTCGCCGTCGCGCGTCAAGCCGGTGACGACGTGCCCTGCCGAGACGAGCCACGCGGCCACCGAGCCGCCGATGTAGCCGCTCGCGCCCGTCACGAATATCCTGATGCCTTTCATCTGCTGCTCCGAGAGCGAGACAGCCGGTACGGCAGACGTCTCGCGAAATGTCGTGCGACGCAGTATCGGCGGCTGGCGTTGCGCGAGGAAGGGCGGCGTCGCGAAAACAGTTTTGAGCGCAACGGGATGATCGGCCGCGTCAGACGAACCCCTCGTCGACCAGCGTGCAGCCGTCCGCAGTGATCTCGTGCCGCTGGCCCGAGCCGCCGGCCACGCGGCTCCAGCTTTCGGACACGAGCATCGCCGCATCGCCGTCCGTGTGCAGCGCATAGCCGAATCCGCCATACATGCCCGGCACCGCGAACCACATGCGTTCGGCCTGCGCGTCGAGTTCGAGTAGCGGCTCGAGTTCGGGCAGGCGCAGCGCGTCGACGCGCAAATGTGCGATGCGGCCGAGCATCATCGCGTGGAAATGGCGCTGGATGGCGAACAGCGTGGCGTCGGGCACGAAGCGTCGCGGCTGCGGCGCCAGCAGGTCGACCAGATGCCGATGCCCGCGCCGCCCGGCGATATCGACCGGGCGTTCGCCGTGGGCATCGCGCAGCATGCGCCACGCACCGAGCCTCAACAGTTCGGCGACGACCGCCTTCGGTGCACCGCCGCGGGCGGCCTGATGCAGCGGCGCACGAAGCGACGTGCCGCCGAGCCGGGTCGCGTTGACGAGCGCACGCTCCTTCGCGACGAGCGCGAGCATCGTCGCCCAGTCGCCGTTCCTGGCCGCGTCGGCCAGCGCGTGCCGGGTCGCGACCTGCGCGTCGCCGAGCACGTCGGCGCCCGTGATGCCGTCCCATGTGATGCTCAACCGGATCTCCTCGTGTGTCGCGTTCGCGTGACCGCGTCGATCGCCCATCATAAGCGTTCGTCGCGGCTGCGCGATCGCGCGGCGCTGCGTCGGGCAGGGATTCCCCGGCGTCCGATCCGGCCGCCGCCCGCACAGGCGCGTCGATCTGCGATGATGTCGGACGCGAGGCCACGCATCGCGATCGCCTCGCACGGGCGCGCCGCGCGCGCACCCGATCCATCCACCCCGACGAAGCATGCTCATCATGATCGACGTTTCCTCCATCACCGACGCGTTCGCCCCGAGCGGCGAGCCGACGCAGTACCGCGTATCGCCCGAGAAACTGATTTCCGGCGATCCGCTGCACACGCTCACACCCGGCTTCGCGAGTCCGTGCGGCCGCTTCTCGACCGGCATCTGGGAAAGCACGCCCGGCTGCTGGCACGTCGCGTACACCGAAGCGGAATACTGCGAGATCCTCGAAGGCACGTCGGTGATCACCGACCTCGAAGGCAACCGGAAGACCCTGCGCGCCGGCCATCGTTTCGTGATTCCGCCGGGTTTTCGCGGCACGTGGGAAGTCGTCGAACGCACGCGGAAGATCTTCGTCGCGTACGACGAGCAGCCGCCCGAATGAGCGGCGAGCGGGCGCGATCGATGCGGCATTGCACGACAGGTCGACGATCCGCCAGCCGCGCGGCATCGCCGCCGTGCGCCATCGTTCGTCCGGGTTCGCCGCGACCGCATCGGTCACCTTCCCGACAGCTCGGCACGCCGGCCGTGCGGCACGACCGGCCCGCCGGCTGAAACGTTACCGCCGGCTGTCGAGCGCCCCGAGAATCCCGTACGCGGCCTTCACGCGGTCCTCGTTCGGAAAGCTGCGGTTCGCGAGCATCACGATCGCGATCCGCTTCGACGGGACGAACGCGACATAGGTGCTGAAGCCGTTGGTCGAGCCCGTCTTGTTGATCCACGTATCCGCGCTCGGCGCGAGCGGCGGCTTGATCGCGGAGGCCGGCAACCCGTCGCGCAGCATCTTCATCGAGTTGCCTTCGAGCAGCGTCGGCAGCGCGACCGGATACGGATACTGTTCCCAGATCAGGTCCTGCGTCAGCGGCCCCGCGCGGAAATAGCCGGTGTGGGTGCGTTCGAGCGCGCGCTGCAGGCGCGGCGCGGTTTCGATCAGCCCCATGTTCGCCTGCACGAAGCGCAGCAGGTCGGCCGCCGTGGTCCGCACGCCGTAGGCCGACTGCCACAGCATGCCGCCCGTCATCCGGATCGGCTTGCCGTCCTGCGTATAACCCTGTGCGTAGTCGGCCCGACGTGCTTCCGGCACGTTGATGTACGTGTGCGTCATGCCGAGCGCGGGAAAGAGCCGCTGCTCCATCAGCACCGCGAAATCCTTGTGCATCGCCTTCGCGGTGAGCCACCCGAGCATGCCGACCGACACGTTCGAATACGTCCGGTACGTACCCGGCGCGTGCGCGGGCCGCCACGCGTCGAGATAGCGGATCAGGCCCGCGTCGTCGCGGATGCTGTCCGGCACCTGCACCGGCATGCCGCCGGACGTGTGCGTACCGAGATCGAGCAGCGTCACGACACCGAACGGCTTGCCCTGCAGGGCAGGCAGGTACTTGCCGACCGGGTCGGCCAGCGACAGTTCGCCGCCCTCCTGCGCGTCGGCCGCGAGCGTCGCGGTCAGCGTCTTGCTGACGGAGCCGATTTCGAACAGCGTGTCGCCGGTGACGGGCTTGCCGGTTTGCGTCGACATTACGCCGTAGTCGAACACGTAGGGCTTGCCGTCGGCGACGATGCCGACCGCCATGCCGGGAATCGCGTACTGCTTCATCAGCGGCGCGATGTGGCGGGTCACGGTGTCGTGGAGGTCGTCCGGGGTGGCGGCGGCCGCGCGGCCGGCCGTGGCGGTGACGCACGCGGCGACGAGCAGGGTCGCGGCGAAGCGTGTCGCGTTGAATCGCATGGTTGCGGTTCCTTCGATTTCCGATGGTTGCGTGGACAACAGATCCGGTCGCGCCATGCGGAAATCGCAGCGGCCGGCCTGCCGAAGCAGGACTATCCGCTGTAAGCCGTCCGTCAACAATCGACGTTATGTTGATCGAGCCTAAAGAAAAACTTATGGGCTTGGCGAAGGCGTGGATGACTGCTGCCGTCGTCGCGGCGTGCTCGATGGTTTGCGGGGAACGTCGGGCAGCACCGTCAAGTGCACTGCCACGAACGCGACACGTCGGTGACGTTGCCGTACAAGCGAGTCACGGCGCTGGCAACACGAGGCTCGAGCGCGTCACCCCGGCAACCGGTCCAGAAACGCCAGCATCGCCGCGTTGAACCGCGCGGGCCGCTGCAGCGGCGCGAAATGGCTCACGCCGGGCAGGATCGTCAGCGTCGCGCCCGGAATCGTACGCGCGAGGTACGCCGCATGCTCGGGCCGGATGAATTCGTCGTGCTCGCCCAGCACGATCGTGACCGGCACGGCGATCGCCGCGAGATCCTCCGCGCTGTAATCCGGTTGCGTGCGCATCATTTCGCTGACGGCCGCGACGAATGCATCGAACTCGCCCGGTGTCGCGGAAAGCGCTGCATAGTCCTTGCGATGCCGCGCGAAGCAGCGGTCGAGCAGCGGGCCCGGCACGATCTCTTTCGTGCCGCCCGGGTCCATGTTGCATGCGAAGAAGAACACGCCGGCCGCACGTTCCGGCGCGCGATCGGCCAGCACGAGCGCGATGCACGCGCCGTCGCTCCAGCCGACGAAGCGCGCACGGTCGACGTGCAGCGCATCGAGCACCGCGAGCACGTCCGACGCCATGCGTTCGTAGGAATAGGGTTGCGCGTCGCGCGTGCTGCGGCCGTGGCCGCGGCTGTCGATCACGATCGCGCGGTAGCCGGCCGCGAGCAGCGCCGGCACCTGGTTGCCCCAGTTGCCGCCGTGGCCGAGGCCGCCGTGCAGCAGCACGACCGGCGGGCCGTGGCCGAACGACGCGTGCCAGATGCGCGCGCCGTCGTGTTCGAGCCATCCTTGCTCGTCGGCCGCCGGCAGCGGCGTGCCGCCTTGCGCGTCGAAGCGGACGAGGTCGTCGTCATCGAGTTCCGCATGCATCGTTCTGCCGTCCTGTCGAGGGAGACGTGCTTGCGATTGTAATGCGTGCGGCCGACGCGGCCGCATCCGCTCAGGCCTGCGTCGACACCAGCCCGCCCGCCGACGAGCCGCCCGTCTTCTCGACGGCCGCCGCGAGTTGCGCGATCGCGGTCGCCAGCGCCCCCGCGATCGCACCGGCTTCCGCGCTCAGCGACTGCTGTTCGACCGCGGCGGCCGGGTCGTCCTTCGCGCGCTGCGCCGCGCTCGCCATCTGGCGCTCGATCGTGGCCAGCTGCTTCTGCAACCGGTCGATCAACGCTTTCAGCTGCGCGACCGCCGGATCGTCGGACGACGCGCCCGATGCGCCGAGCGTTTCGCCGGTGGCACCGGTCGAGCCCTGTGCACCGGACGTGCCTGCCGTACTCGCCGTACCCGTCGCGCCCGCGGCATTCGTCGCGCCATCGGTGGATGACGTCGCGGCGGGCGCGGCCGACGAAGCGTTCGCGCCCGGGCTCGCGTCCGCCAGCGAGGTGCGCGTGGTCGTGGAGAAATCGATCTGCATCGTGTCGGTCCCTGTGTCGGTAAACGAATCGTGGCTGGGGGGCAAAATTGCCTTCCAATTCGTTTACGGCATTCGTCACACGAAACTTGAGTATCGGGGCCCGACAGATTTGGCTGAAGATCGCCGGTTTTAGTCGCGAAAGGGCCAGATTCGCGGCACCGCAGCGCTGATAAAATCGCGGCTTCGCCGGCGGAAGTCGCGCGCCCGCTGCCCCGGGGCGCGAGCGCGCAACGCCGCCGGTATCGACTCCCGCCCTTCCGGGCGCGGCACGCGACACGTGCCGGCGCCGCGGTCGCGGCTGCGCGGGTCGCTTTTTCCGTTCGCCTGCGTGCCCCGCTCGCCGCTTCAAGCGGCGAGCGCCGTCCGGCGCGCGCTCACTTCATCACGCATTCGAGGAACACACGATGGCCCGCATCGGCGCCTTCTGCATCACGACGTGGCTTGCCGCCGCGATTCTCTACTTCGGCCAGCATTCCGTCGCGATGATCGTGTTGAGCGGTGTCGTCGTGTTCGGCGGATTCGACCTGCTGCGTCCGTAAGCGCGCATGGCCACGCGGCCGCGCCCGGTCGCGACGGCCGGCGCGACTGTGATAGCCTCTCCCGCACCGTCTGTCACGCGCACGCCTCGCCGGCAACCAGGAGAACGGAATTTGAATCATGGTTCGAACCGCCACCCGGCCGCCCTCGCGTGCAAGGTGTGCTCGGCCCGCGCCCCCATCTGCGGGCTGGTCGACTTCTCGCGCTGCGGCGCCGACTTCATTGCCGGGAAGAAAGTCGACCCGTTTGCGGGCGTGCCGGTCTACTACCATGCTTGCGAGCAATGCGGCTTCACGTGGGCGCCCATGTTCGACAGCTGGACCCACGACGATTTCGCGCAGCATGTCTATAACGCCGACTATGCGCGCCACGATCCCGAGTATCTCGAGATCCGTCCGCAGCAGCATGCCGACCTGATCTGCACCAGTTTCGCGGAAATGCGGGAAGGCCGGATTCTCGATTTCGGCTCGGGGCTGGGCTTGCTGGAACGGAAACTGGCGTCGCGCGGCTTCGCGGACGTGACGTCGTACGATCCGTTCTCGCACCCGGTTCCGCCCGAAGGCACGTTCGACACGATCCTGTCGTTCGAGGTGTTCGAGCATCATCCGGCGCCGTTCGACCTCTTCGACCAGATCATGCGTTACCGGAAACGCGACGGCGCGCTGCTGTTCCAGACGTCGCTGATCAGCCGGGAGATCATCGAGCGCGGCATCGAGCAGTGGTGGTACTGCGTGCCGCGCAACGGGCACATCTCGTTCCACACGCCGCAGTCCCTGACGCTGCTTGCCCAACGCCACGGGCTCGAATACGGCGCGTTCAGTCCCGAGCTGCACGTCGTCTTCGATCGCGCGGCGACACCGCGCTGGCTCGACAGGTTTCTCAAGCCGTAACGGCTCGCCGGCGATCGGGCATGCAACGAACGCCGCGTGCCTTCACGCGGCGCTTGAACGGCTCGCTGCCGCTTGCACGGCATCGTGCCCACGCCCACGCCGCCGTCAGCATGCCCCGAACGTCGGCACCGCCGGATCGACCGCCAGCGCGCGCTCGTTGAACACGACCGGCACGCCGCCGAGCCCGAGCCTGCAGTTCGGGCGGTCGAGCCGCCACCCGTCGACGCGCAGCGCGGCGCGCGGCACCGGCGCACCGCTCGCATGCGGCAAATCGATCGTGATCTGCCGTTTCGCGCCCGGCATCAGGTTCAGGTAGTTGTCGCTGTAGAACGCGGGTAGCACGCGCGCACCGGTCGATGGATCGAATACCTGCAAGTGCGTCATCAACGCGAACGTCGTGCCGATGTTCGCGACGTCGACCGTGATGCGCGTCGTCGTGTCGTCGGTCTCGGCCGATGCCGCGCCGATGGCAACCGCCGCGCCCGGCATCGTATCGAGCGACGTGTACGCGGTGTCGCCTCCGTCGCGCTGTCGCCAGTACACGTTCTCCGCGAGCGGATTGCCGCCCGCGTCGGTCAGCACGAGCGACACGATGCACACGTCCGACTTCGCCGCGGCCATCGCCGCCTTCAGGTTCGCCACCACGCGATACGAGGCCTTCGCGACGCCGCCGACGTCCGCGACAGTCCGGCTGCTCGACGTGCCGTCGAGGTTGTACACGCGCATCTCGACGCGGCCGGTGACGGCCGCCGCCGTATGATTCGCGATCGTCACGTCGGCGGTATTCGCATCGAGGATCGCATTGACGCGACGGCACCCGTGCCGCACCGCGAAGAACGACGCATGCGCGTCGAGGTCGTGGCTGTACATCTGCCACACGAAGCTCGGCTGCGCGGGGTTCGTCATCCACATGATCACGCCGGTGGCCGGCGACGTGATCTTCCCGGCCACCGGGCCGATCATCACGGCCGCGTTCGCCTCGTAGATCGAGCGGATGCATTCGTAGTTCATCATCTGCGCCTTGCGCACGAAGTCCGCGAGATTGCGGATCGGGCCGTAGCGCTGCGCCGTCATCGCGATGTAGCCGGCGCCGCCCTGCTTGCCGACCGACGGGTAGTACGCGCCGTTGCCGTTCATGTCGCGGTCGGCCCAGAAGTCGTCCGGGCATTCGTACGAGCCGGGCGGCAGCATCGATTCGACGCATTCGAGCGTCGGGATCGAATGCGAGCCGACCTCGTTGTGAAACGCGATCGACGTCGTGCCGTAGCCGCGGCTGAATGCCGCCTGCGGCGAGGCCCAGTTGTACGGGCCGCCGGACGAATAGCCGTTCACCGCGCCGGCGCCCGTATCGCCGGCCGAACTCGTGAGGCACAGGCGCTGCGGGTCGAGTTCGGCGACGAGCGCGTCGAGCCCCTTGACGAGTGCCGGCGGCGGCGCACCTTCGTTGCCGCCGCACCAGAGCAGGATCGACGGACGATGGCGGTTGCGCGCGATCACGTCGCGGATGTTGTCGAGATCGCGCGGCACGTTGGCCGGCCCCGACCCGTCGCCTTCGGTCGAGAAGAAGAAGTCCTGCCAGACGAGGATCCCGTAGCGGTCGCACGCATCGAAGAAATCGTCGCTCGTACTCTGCCCGTTCCAGTTGCGGATCAGGTTGAGGTTCGCGTCGCGATGGAGCCGCACCTGGTTGAACAGCCGTTCGCGCGGAATGCGCTTCAGCACTTCATCGAGCCCCCAGTTGCCGCCCATCACGAGGATCGGCAGGCCGTTGACCGTGATGCTCAACTGCGGCCCCATGCCGATGTCGCGCACGTATTCGATGCGGCGCAGGCCGACCTTCAGCGTGCGCTCGTCCGAGCGCCTGCGCGCCACCTCGATGCCGACCGTCACCGCGTAGAGGTTCGGTTCGCCATACCCGTTCGGCCACCACAGTCTCGGCTGCCTGATCGACAGCGCCGCGATATCCGACGACGTGAGCGACACCTTCGTCGTCGTACTCGATGCGGGAATCGCGATGTCGTGGCGAAACGGCGCGCCGTTGCCGACGGTGCCGACGACGGTCGCGACGAGATCCGCGCCGGAGCCGTTGTCCAGTTCGAGATCGAGCCGCAACTCGGCGCGCGACAGGTCGGTGGACAGCGTGTGCGCGACGTTGATCGCCGCGATCCGCACCGTGCCGGTCGTGAACCATGCCACTGGCTGCCAGATGCCGAGTTCGCGATCGGGGATCGTCGGCAGCCAGTCCCAGCCCGCCGAGCAGAAGAAGGTCGGCCCGTTCTTCAGCGTGACGCCGGTCGGGCCGCCGTTGCGCCCGCCGCGCGTGACGCCGCTCGCGTAGCTCGGCAGCAGCGGCCCTTCCGAGAAATCCGGCTTGACGACGCGCACCGCGAGACCGGCCGCGCCGCCCGCTTGCGGCACCAGCCTCGAGATGTCGAACGCCCCCTGCTTGAACGCGCCTTCGAGCCGGCCGACGGGCGCGCCGTTCAGCCAGACCTCGGCGCAGTAGTTGACGCCGCCGAAGCGCAGCCACAGCCGCTGCCCCGGTTGCCGTGCGGGCGCCGTGAAGGTCGTCCGGTACCAGTAGTCGGTGTCCTTCAGCGTGTCGGGAATGGTGTCCGTGACGATGCGGCCGTAGAACGGGTCGGGATACTTGCCGTTGACGATCATGCTGTTCAGCACGGTGCCGGGCACCGTCGCCGGCGCCATGCCCGGCACGCCGGCCGCGCCCGACAGTTGCGCGCCGCCGGCGCCCGGCAGGCTGCTCGCCGGGGCGAACGTCCAGTTCGTCGTGAGATCCTGCGCGGCCAGCAGGCTGTGTTCGGGGTCGCCCGGCACGACGGGCGTGACCGTCGCGGGGCCGTCGGCGCCGGGCGTGCCGGACGCGCCGGCGGGCGCATCCATGTCGCCACCGCAGCCGGCGAGCCAGTTCGTGCCGACCAGTGCGGCGCCATACGACAGGAATTTCCGGCGTTCTTTCGACGTCATGTGGTCGTCTCCCTAATGATGCCGCCATCGTCGCGGGCACGCGCGCGGTGCGAAACCGCGCGCGCGCCGGTCACGTTCACTGCGCGCCGGCCCGGCGCATGCGCATCACCGTCGACGGACTGCCTGCCGTCATCTGCGTATAGTCCGCGTTCGGTCCGGACGGCGGCGTCAGGTTGTCGGCGGCCGCCCATTGCGTCGGCGCCGCCGACAGCGTGTAGCTCATCGTGCCGCCATTGGCGATCTTGCCCAGCGGCAGCCATGAGCCCGCGTAGTCCGCGCCGTTCACCTTCAGCGACTGGATATACGCAAACGACGGGTGCCCCGCACCGTCCATCGCCACCTGCTTGTCGCTTTCGAGCCGCAGCGTCTTGCCGTTGCCGAACCAGACGGTGATCCCGCTGAACTGCGGCGTGGACAGCGCGAGCCCCGCTTCCGACGGAATCACCGGGAACATGCCGAGTGCCGCCCACACGTACCAGCTCGACGTCGCCCCCATGTCGTCGTTGCCCGGCAGCCCGTCGCGCGCGGTCGTGAACGCCTTCGACATGATGATCGGCAGGATGTACTGCGCACCGCTCGGCTGCCCGGCCCAGTTGTAGCCCCACGGCGACTGGAACGACGGTTCGTTGCCGATGTACAGGCCGGTGGACGATTCGCCGCCGTTCAGGTCGCCGGAGGCCGGCACGGTCGAGAACGGCGTCGTGATCGCAAACAGCGTGTTCAACCGCGCGACGGCCGCCTGCTTGCCGCCGATCGCGTCGATCAGCGCGCTCCAGTCCTGCGCGAAGGTCCAGAAGTAGTTCGGCTCGGTCGATTCATGGAACGAGCCCTGCACGAGCGTCCCCAGCGTGCCGGGCGCCGAGCCGGCCGGCGGCGCATTGCGCGCGGCGATCACCTTGTTCGTGTAGTCGAAGATGTTGCGCCACCACCCGGCCCGCGTGTACAGCGTGCCGATGTTGTCGGGCGTCACGCCGACCGACGGCGCGTTCAGCACGCTGGCGGGCAATGCCTGCAGGAACGCGGCCGCGGAACGGTCGCTCAGCACGCGCTCGATGGTGGCCGAAGACGAGTGACCGTCGTCGCCCTGCGACAGGTAGTGGGCCGTCAGGAAGTTGGCGAGCCCCGCTGCGCTCGTGCGGTCGTTGCATGCGCTCGACGGATCGAACACCGACTGCTTCGTCAGCCGCGCGGCCGACACCAGATCGAAATCGGTCGCGCCGAACCTGTACGCGCCGGCGATCACGTTCAGCGCGTTGTCGCCGGCCATCGGCGTCGAGTCGTCGCTGCCGTCGACCCAGTGCGGGAATGCACCGCACTGAAGCCCGTCGACCACGAGCGACTGCATCATGTCGCTCGTTTCCTTTGGCGCGAGCAGCGCCAGCAACTGCGTCTGCGACCGGTACGTATCCCACAGCGAGAAGCCCGTGTAGTGGTTGCCCGCGCCGCCCTGCGAGCCGTCGGTGCGCCGGAACGCGTAGTCGCCGACCTTTGCCGTCGCGCGCTGCGGCACGGTGCCGGTCTGGTCGACCGACGCCGGATAGCCGCCGCTCGCGTTCTTCGGCTGGCGCATGCTGCGGAATTCGCCGTTCGTGTCGCTGTAGAGCGTCGGCGTGCCGAACACGCGATAGAGCGCGGTGTAGAACTTCGTCAGGTTCGCCTTCTGCGTCGCGTTCAGCGATGCGGGCGCGGCGGCCTGGTCGATCTGGATCGTGTTGAGCCGGTCGTTCCACAAGCCGGACGCGTTGTTGCGCGCCTCGTCGAACGCGAGCTTTTCGCCTTCGGCTTTCAGGTTGGCCTGCGCATTCTGGATGCTGACGGACGAGACCCCGACCTTCACGGTGACGGTGCGGTCGGTGTCGGTCAGGTCGAATTGCAGCGTCGCCGCGCCGTTGCTGACGGTATTCACCGCCGACGTGCCCGCCTGCTTGCGCAGCGGCTTGTCGAAGGTCGCGTAGAAATACACGGGCGCGTTCCACACCGTGCCGTACGGCGTGCAGAACGCCGGCGCGACGGCCTGCCCGCTCATCGACCTGCCGTCGCTCGCGAGCGCCAGCGCGACGTTGCTGGCGGTGACCTTCGTGCTGCCCGAATCGCTGTTGCCGTTCAGCTTCGCGTCGATCGAGAAGAAGCCCTTGTCCTTGTCCGTGTACGTGAAACGCGCGATGCCGGAGCGCGCCGTCGCGCTCAGTTCCGTGACGATGCCGTTCGCGAGGCGGACCTTGTAGTACCCGGGTTCGGCCGTTTCATCCGCATAGCTGTACCCGATTCCGGTCGGCCGGCCGCCCGACGCGATCGCCTTCGCCGCATCGGACGGCAGCATCGCGACCGTGCCCTGCCCCGGGCACCCGACACCGCTCAGGTGCGTCACGCTGAAGAAGTCGATCGTGCCGCCCGCCCCGCCCGTCGACAGGTAACCGCCCGAGCCGTTGAAGTTGTAGCGCGGCGTGTTGGGCCCGAAATTCACCATCCCGAACGGCACCATCGCGCCCGGGCTCACGTTGCCCGCGTAGCCCGAGTCCGAGTTGACCTGTGTGCCGATGAGCGGATTGACGAACCGGGTCAGCTGCATGTTGGTGCGCCTGGGCGGCGCCGGCTGATCGGGCTGCGACGGCCGGGAGGGGTCCGAAGTCGGCGGCACGGTCGACGGCGTGTCTCCCGCGCCGTTGCTGGCCGTCTTAACACCGTTCACGTCGTCGCCGCCGCACGCGGCAAGCGCCGCGCAAGTCAGCGCGGCGACGAGCAAGAGTCGTGGATGTCTCATTTTTTCGTTTAGTACCGTTAATCAAAACGATTGTTCCGGCGCCTTACTCGTCCGGCACGCCGCGCGGCTTGCGGCCCTGCGCGGCACGTCGATGCCGCGCGGCGTGGCGTCGACTGGCCATCCAGGCGACGTCACGCTGACTCGTTACATGCGAATACCCCGCGACGATCGTTGCTGCCGCAACCGTCGCCTCACCGCCCTGTCTCCGGGAACGTCACATCCTTCCCAGGGGCTTACAGTGCCGTAACGACTGTTTATTCACCACGAGAAGTTTCCCGAATTTTCAGTTTGTTTAACTAAACAATCGAGAATTAAGCAGCTTCGGGGATGCATTCCCGCCATTTGTTGCGTTGCAACGGCGGCGCACCGGGAGGTGCATTGACGGGCGCCCGGCGAACCCGGGCGCCGCATGAACGTGAAGAACGGATGCCGTGCGCGTCAGCGCGGCAACGTCCGCAGCGACGACGGCCCGCCCGTCAGCGCGATCCGCTTGCCCGTATCGCGCAGCTTGCCGCCTTCCACCGCATAGAACGCCAGTTGCCGCTCGACGTTGAACTGCACGATCACGTGCCGGCTGTCCGCGGTGAACACGATGCCTTGTGCGGCTTCGCCTCCGGGCACCTCGCTCACCTTCACGGCCTGCCCGTCACGGATTTCGAACAGCAGCACCTTGCCGATCTTGTGGCGGCCCGGATTGTCGGCCGTCAGGTTCGAACCGTCCATCGCCTGCACGGCGATCCACTTCCCGTCCGGCGAAATCGCGACACCTTCCGGCAGCGACGGCACCGTCAGGTACTGGACCGTGCGGAACGGCACGCGCGACACGTCGATCAGCGCGACCGAATCGGCATCGCCCGCGAGCGTGCCCGTATAACCCGGCAGCCCGGCCAGCCCCACGTTGCTGACGACGGCCCAGCGGTTGTCGCTCGACACGTCGATCGTGTAAGGCGCGACACCCGTGCTCAGGCGCGACCCGCTGTCGGTCACCTTGCCGTCGTCGACGTTCAGCACCGCGATGCCCTGCTCGTCGCGCAGCGACACGAGCGCATGCTTGCCGTCGTGCGTGAAGCTGATCCCGGCCAGCCGCTTCTTGCCGATCTTCAGGCTGCCGTCGAGCGTCACCTGCGTGCCGTCGATGCGAAGGATCGACACGCTGCCGTCGACGTTCGCGACGAGCGCGAGCTTGCCCGAGCGGTCGATCGCGATCCCCTGCGGATGCGTGCCGAGCTCGATGCGCGTGACCGACGGCGGCGCGGCGTCGAGATTCACGACCTGCAGGAACGTGTCGAACACGAGCTGCTTCGCGGCCGTGTCGTAGCGCGTCGGCGCGCCGACAAGCGCGAGCTTCGCGTCGGGCGTGATCGCGACGGCCTGCGGCGGCCCCTGGATGCCGTTCTCGACGTCGATCTGCCGCGCGACCTTCGGCGGGAACGTGCTGGCGTCGAGCAGCGTCAGCGTGTCGGCGGGCGGCGACGCGAGATAGGTATCGCGGCCCTCGACGCGCTGGTACTTGCCGTCGTTGCCGGACACGATCCAGTCGGCGGCGTGCACGGCAACGGCCGTCGTGGCGAGGGTCAGCGCGGCGAGCAGGCGCGCGCTGCGCGGGCGGAAAGGATTCGAATGCATGGCGGTCGGTTCTCCGGATCGGTTGCGGATGCAATGGTTGGCTCGACCCTGCTGCTCGACGGGTCGAAACCACCGCATGATGCCCGAAAGCCGCCGAATCCGGCGTCCCGCACCCGGTTCGTTTCGGTCAACCCGTCCGTCGCGCGCCGGACGGCCACTCGCCGACATCATCGAGCGGATACACCGGCCGCGCCAGCCGCTCGTAGTGAAACAGCCCGTAGTCCGAGCCCGTCACGCCGCGGCTGTCGCACTCGACCAGCGCAGCCGCGATCGGCACGAACACCGGCCGGCAATACATCCGCGATTTCAGCAGCAGGAAGCGTGCGCGGCGCGGATCGACGCCGACGCTCTCGAACACGCCGAGGTCCCACGGCTCCTGCGTACGCTCGGTGATGACGAGCGTGGCCGCGCCGATATCGAGCACGGCCGTGCGACCCATGTACGCGCGCTGGCCCGTGTAAGTCGGCCCCGTGATCACGTATTCGCCGTCGGTGAGCGCACGCACGATGCCGGTCGCGCGAAACGGCTCGCGCCGCACGCCGCCGTGCGACGGCAGGCGGTTGCCGACCGGCACCGTCACGGTCGCGCCGACGCCCGCGTCGATCAGCGCGGCGACGGCTTGCGGGTCGCACAGCGGCCCGCTGACGATGCCGTCGAGCCCGTGCGCGAGCGCGGCCTCGAGCAGGTCCATCGTGTCGCACGGGCCGCCCGACATGCAGTTGTCGCCGTGATCGAGCATCAGCACGGGGCGATCCGCGTCGCGCGCGAGCGCCGCCGCCTGCGCGACCGATTCGGCGAGCGGCGCGCTGCGATAGACGAATTCGTCGCGCGCGTCCCAGATCTGCCGTGCGATGCGCTCGGCCGCCGCGTCGGCCGCGGCGCGGTCGCCGTCGGCCACCACGACGACGCTGATGCACGGCGCGGGAATGTCCGCGAGCGAGAAGCCGGGCAGCACGGATACCGCCAGCATCCCGTCGGCCTCGGCCGCACGCGCGGCCTCCACCGCGCGCTTCATCGCGCCTTCCGCGCTCGCGCTGCGCAGCGTCGACGTCATCAGCGGCGGCTGCCGCCATGCGAGCACGGGCCGCGCGCGACCGTGAAGCCGGTCGAATAGCAACCGTGCCGCATGCTCGCCGGTCTCGTACATGTCGACGTGCGGATAAGTCTTGAAACTGACGATCACATCCGCGTGATCGACCATCTTCTGCGTGACGTTCGCATGCAGGTCGAGCGCGACCGCGATCGGCGCATCGGGCAGCGCCGCGCGCACACGCGCGAGCAGGTCGCCCTCGCCGTCCGCGCTCTGCTCGGCCACCATCGCACCGTGCAGGTCGAGCATCACCGCGTCGCAGCCGGGCGCGGCCGCGACGATCGCGTCGCAGATCGCCGCATACGCGTCGGCCGCAACCGGCCCGCTCGGGTTCGCGGCCGCCGACACGGGCGTGACGATCCCGGCGCCTTCACGCTCGGCCGCGTCGAGGAACGCGGCCATCGCGGTGCGCATCCCGCGATTCGCGCGATACGCATCGTCGCCCCAGTCGGGGCCGTTGCGGCCGAACGCGGCGAGCGGCGTCGGCACCGGCGAGAACGTGTTCGTCTCGTGGTTCATCCGGGCGATCAGGATCTTCATCGCGCAGAGTCCTCCGCGATCCCGGCAGCGCCCAGCATCGCGTGCAGCAGCACGTTGCAGCCGGCTTCCAGATGCGCCGGATCGGCGTCCTCGATCTCGTTGTGGCTGATCCCGTCCTTGCACGGCACGAAGATCATCGCGGTCGGCGCAACGCGCGCGAGATACACAGCGTCGTGGCCCGCACCGCTGATCACGTTCATCGACGACAGCCCGAGTGCGCTCGCGCCGGCGCGGACCTGCTCGACCAGCGCTGGATCGAACGGCTGCGGCGGAAAGTACACGACCGGTTCGATATCGATCCGCATCCCCGCCGCCGCGCCCAGGTCGGTGCATGTTGCATGCAGCTCCGCATCCATCGCCGCCAGCGTCGCGTCGTCGGCTGCACGCAGGTCAACGGTCAGCGTCACACGGCCGGGAATCACGTTGCGAGAATTCGGGTGCACGTCGACCCAGCCGACCGTGCCGCGTCCGTGCGGCGGATGCGCGAGCGCAATGGCGTTCACCGCGCGCACCAGATCGGCCGCGACCAGCAGCGCGTCGCGTCGCAACGCCATCGGCGTCGGGCCCGCGTGCGCCTCCATGCCGTGCACGGTCACGTCGTACCAGCGCTGCCCGAGTGCGCCCTCGACCACGCCGATCGTCGTGTCGTGCGCCTCCAGCACCGGCCCCTGCTCGATATGCGCTTCGAAATACGCGCCGACCGGATGCGCGCCGTGCCCGCCGCCCGCATCGCCCGCATAGCCGATCGCAACCAGCGCGTCGCGTACCGACACGCCGTCGCGGTCGCATTGCGCGAGCGCATGGTCGAGCGTGAACGCGCCCGCGAACACGCCGGAGCCCATCATCACGGGCACGAAGCGCGAGCCTTCCTCGTTAGTCCAGACGGCGACCTCGAGCGGCGCACGCGTGCGCACGCCCGCGTCGTCGAGTGTGCGCAGCACTTCGAGGCCCGCGAGCACGCCGTAGTTGCCGTCGAACTTGCCGCCGGTCGGCTGCGTGTCGATATGGCTGCCCGTCGCCACGGGCGGCAGGTCGTCACGTTCGCCCGCACGCCGCGCGAAGATGTTGCCGATCGCATCGACACGCACCGTACAGCCGGCTTCCTTCGCCCATGCGACGAACAGGTCGCGCGCCTCGCGATCGAGTTCGGTGAGCGCGAGGCGGCATACGCCGCCCTTGTCGGTCGCGCCGATTCGCGCGAGACGCATCAGGCTGTCCCACAGCCTCGCGCCGTCAACGCGCAAGCCGGACGCCGCGACGCCCGATGTCGAATCCTGATCTTGCATCGATGAAATTCCTCGCAATGAAAGGGCACGGCGCTTACGCGACGCCGACGCCCAGGTAACGGTCCTTCACCTCGTGATCGGCGGCGAATTCCGCGTTGCTGCCTTCGTAGACGATCACGCCCTGTTCGATCACGAAGTGGCGGTCCGCGAGCTGCGTGCACACTTCGAGGTTCTGTTCGACGAGCAGGATCGCGACGCCGGCCGCCTTGATCTGCTTCAACTGCGCGACGATCTCCTCGACGATCACCGGCGCGAGCCCCTCGACCGGCTCGTCGAGCATCAGCAGCCGCGGGTGGTTCATCAGCGCGCGTCCGATCGCGAGCATCTGCTGTTCGCCGCCCGACAGCTGCGCGCCGCCGTTGCGGCGGCGTTCCTTCAGGCGCGGAAAGATCCGGTAGATGTCGTCGAGCTGCCACGGAGAATCCCGGCGCGCGCCGAGCAGCAGGTTTTCCTCGACCGACAGCAGCCGGAAAATCCCGCGATGCTCGGGCACGAAGCACAGCCCGCGTGTGGCGATCCGGTGTGCGGGCTGCCCGGACAGCGAACGGCCCACGAACGTCACCGTGCCACCGGTTGGTGCCACGACACCGGCGATGGTCTTGAGCGTCGTCGACTTGCCCGCACCGTTGCGCCCCAGCAGCGTCACCGTCTCGCCTTCGTTCACGTTCAGCGAAATGCCCTGCAGCACGTGACTCTTGCCGTAGTACGCATGAACCTCCTTCACGTCGAGCATCATGCGCGGCCTCCCGTGATCATGTTGCCGAGATACGCGCTGCGCACGCGCTCGTCGCCGCGAATCGCATCCGGCTTGCCTTCGACCAGCACGCGGCCCTGCTGCATCACCGTAATCGTGTCCGAGATGTCCATCACGATGCCCATGTTGTGTTCGATCAGCACGACCGTGTAGTCGTCGCGCAGGCCGCGGATCAGTGCCTTCATGTCGTCGAGATCGTCGATCCCCATGCCCGACGTCGGCTCATCGAGAAAGATCGCGCGCGGTCGCGCCGCCAGCGCCATCCCGACCTCGAGCCGGCGCTGCTGGCCGTGCGACAGCACGCCGGCCGCCGTATCGGTGAAGCGCTGCAGGCCGAGCCGCTCGAGCACGTCGTCGACGATGCCGTCGTGCGCAAGCGCACCGCGCGGCGGCGTCCACGGATTCAGCGCGCGCCGCGATTCGACGCCCTGCGCGGCAACCCGCAGGTTCTCGCGCACGCTCAGGTTCGGAAACAGGCTCGTCACCTGGAACGAGCGCGCGATGCCGCGCCGCACGCGCTTGTGATCGGGTTCGCGCGACACGTCGTGACCGTCGAACAGGATCGAGCCCGACGTGATCGGCAGCGTGCCCGTCAACGTATGGAACAGTGTCGTCTTGCCGGCGCCGTTCGGCCCGATCACCGAATGCACGGTGCGCGGCATGATCCGCAGATCGACGCCGCCCAGCGCCGTGAACTTGCCGTAGCGCTTGACGATGCCGCGCGCTTCGAGAATCGCTTCGCTCATTGCCGCTCCTCGCTCGTCGCCGCCGTGCGTCCGCCGCGCCGCAGCGACGCCACGACGCGTTCACCCAATCCCCACAACCCGCGCTGCATGAACAGGCTGACCGCGATCAGCACGAGGCCGAGCAGCAGCAGCCAGCGCGGCCACAGCGTCGACAGCCAGTCCGCGAACAGCACGTAGAATGCCGCGCCGAGCACCGACGCGAACAGGTTGCCCGTGCCGCCGATCACCGTCATCACGAGGATCATCTCGCTCGTGTGATAGTCGATGTTCGACAGCGGCGCGATGCCCGTCATCAACGCGTGCAGCGCACCCGCGAAACCCGTGACCGCCCCCGAAAGCACGAACGCCGCAAGCTTGAAGCGCTTCACGTCGTAGCCGGCCGCCGCCGCGCGCGCCTCGTTGTCGCGGATCGCGAGCAGCGTGCGGCCGAACACGGAGCGCGACACGCGCAACAGCAGCCAGAACACCGCGACAAACAGCACCGCGACGAAGCCGTAGTAGCGCCACGGCGAATCGAGTGAAACGAGCGGATGCCCGAACGCGGCGAGCGCGGGACGCGGGATGTCGAGCAGCCCGTTGTCGCCGCCCGTGACGTCCGGCGTCGTGTAGGCGAGAAAGTAGAACAGCTGCCCGAACGCGAGCGTCAGCATCACGAAGTAGGTGCCACGCTGCCGGATCGAGAACCAGCCGACGAGCACCGCCGCGACGGCTCCGAGCACGGTGGCTGCAGCGAGCGCAGCGGTCACCGATGCGACGCCATGCGTCAGCACCAGCCCCGCCGCGTAGCTGCCGAGCCCGAAGAAGATGCCCTGCCCGAATGACAACAGCCCCGTATAGCCCAGCAGCAGGTTGCAGCCGAGCGCGGCGAGCGCGAACACCAGCACTTCGGTCGCGAGCGAGCCCGAGCTCAGCGCGACCGGCAGCACGCACACGACGGCCACCGCGAGCCAGCCCTCCGGGCGTTGCAACGCAGAGCGCCATGCAGGCACGCGCTGCGAGACTGCCGCTCCCGACGGCAGCGGTTTCGACGATTCGATCATGCGGCCCTCCCCAGCAACCCGTTCGGACGCAACAGCAGCACGGCAGCCATCGCGACATAGATCATCAAGCGTGCGCCTTCCGGCCACAGCGTGCTCATCAGGCTCTGCACGATACCGACCAGCAACCCGCCCACGAGCGCTCCGAGAAAATTCCCCATCCCGCCGACCACGACCACGACGAACGCGACGCCGAGCGCCTCGATGCCCATGAACGGATCGACGCCGCGGATCGGTGCGGCGAGCACGCCCGCGAGTGCCGCCGTCGCCGCGCCGAGCGCGAACACGAGACTGAACACGCGCGTCACGTTGATGCCGAGCAGCGATACCATCTCCGTCGATTCGCTGCCCGCGCGCACCGTACTGCCGAGCCGCGTGCCTTCGAGCACCCACCACAGCAACGCGGCGAGCACGGCCGTGAACCCGATCACGAACAGCCGGTATTTCGGGTAGACGAAGCCGCCCCAGATCACGACGCCGTTCAGCGCGTCGGGCGGCGGCACGTTGTCGCCGAGCGGGCCCCATGCGAGGATCGCGCACTCCTGCAGCACGAGCGCGAGCCCGACGGTCGCGAGAATGTGGAATTCGTGCTGTTGCGCATACACGTGACGCAGCACGAGCTTCTCGACGATCCACGCGAACGCGCCGACGACGAGCGGCACGACCGCGAGCGCGACCCAGAAATTCGCCGACCATTGCAGCGCCTGGTAGCAGAGATATGCGCCGAGCAGGTAGAACGCGCCGTGAGCGAAATTCACGAAGCGCAGCAGGCCGAACACGATCGACAGGCCGACGGCGAGCAGGAAATACAACATGCCCACGCCGATGCCGTTGACGATCTGCAGCAGATAGACGTTCATGGCTTCCGTGTCAGAAAGGAAGGTAACGGACGTCCGCGGCGCACGACGGCCGCGGACGCATGCATAGCGTCACGCGAGCTTGCAGCCCGTCTTGTCGATCGGCAGGAACGACTGGCCCGAGCTGACGATGTCGGCATAGTCGTCCGCGCTCTTCATCCGGCCCTTCGGCTTGCCCTTCAGCAGGTAATAGTTCTTCAGCACCTGGTGGTCGCCCTTGCGGATTTCCTCCGGGCCCGTGAGGCCGTCGTACTTCATGCCCTCCATCGCCGCAACGACCTTCTTCGGATCGGCACTGCCGGCCTTCAACATCGCGTCGACCAAGATCTTCGAGCAGATGTACGACCCCGCGAGGCTGTAGTTCGGGTTCGCCTTGAACGCGGCGTTCGTGCGCTTCACCAGATCGCGGTTCAGCGGCGAATCGATGCCGTGCCAGTACTGCGCGCCGAAATACACGCCGTCGCAGATGTCGGGCCCGAGCGCCTCGAACTGTTCGAGGCCCGACGCCCACGCGAGCAGGATCGTGCAGTTGCGCTTCATCCCGAAGCTGACGGCCTGGCGCAACGTATCCGACGATTGCGAGCCGAAGTTCAGGATCAGCAGCACGTCCGGCTGCGCGGCCACCGCATTCGTCAGGTAGCCGCTGAATTCCTTCTCTGCGAGCGAGTGGTAGCTGTTGCCGACATGCTCGATGCCCTTCTCCTTGAAGATCGCTTTCGCGGCCGACAGCAGGCCGTCGCCGAACACGTATTGCGGCGTGATCGTGTACCAACGCTTCGCCTTCGGCAGCATCTGGATCAACGGGCGCACCGTCTGCTCGATCGCGCCGAAGGTCGGCACCGACCAGCGGAACGTCGCGGCATTGCAATCCTTGCCGGTGATTTCGTCCGCGCCGGCCGTCGTGATGAACACGCCGTCCGCCTTCTGGACTTCCTTGCCCATCGCCAGCGATTCGGACGACAGGATGCCGCCCGCGAAGAAGCGCACGCCCTTCTGCTGCGCGATCTCCTGCACACGCCGCACAGCGGTCGCGGGCTTGCCCTCGGTGTCGAGCGCCGTATAGGCCAGCGGCATCCCGAGGACCTTGCCGTACTGCTTGACGACGAGCTGCATGCCAAGATCGGCGTACTTGCCGTTGGCGGCGAACGGCCCCGACATCGGCACCGGGCACGCAAGCTGGATGGGCGAACCCTGCGCGAACGCGGCACGGGACGACATGCTGCCGAGCGCACCCGGCACGGCCGACAGTGCGGCCAGTTTCAACAGTTCTCGGCGATTCAAGTTGACGCTCCTGATAATGGGGGACACACGCGATGCGACCGACTGCCAAACCGTGCCCACGCCCTGCAGGATGCGCGCCGCCGGTTGATCCTATTTATCATGATAAATAGAATGAACCTGATGCTAGAGTTGATCAAAATTAGTGTCAATCAGGCAAAATTCCGTACTCGCGCCGGAACGGATCGTCGACGATGACGCGGCGCGCAGTCAGACAAAGGAGTCGTGAAGATGGTCATGGACCGAGCCAGGGCGGGCCTCGCAGTCGAAATCAAGCAGCCGAAGCGGGCCGACCTCGTCGCCGAGGAGATCAAGCGGCTGATCACCGAGAAGGACCTGAAGCCGGGCGACCGCCTCCCGCGTGAAGCCGAGCTGCAGCAGCTCTATGCGGTGAGCAAGAGCACGATCCGCGAGGCGCTGAAGTCGCTCGAGGTGCAGGGGCTCATCAAGGTCACGACGGGGCCGACGGGCGGCGGGATGGTCGTCGAGGTGCCGCTCGACCGCACGCTGCAGCTGCTGCAGAACTACCTGTTCTTCAAGGACGTGACGATCGACGACATCTATACGGTGCGCCAACTGCTCGAACCCGAGCTGGCGGCGGGCGCCGTGCCGCACCTGACCGAGCGCGACTTCGCGGCGCTGGAGGCGAACATCGCGTGTTGTGATGGCGGCTCGGGTATGCACGACCGCGGCCACATGCTGCGCCAGCGGCAGGAGGACACGACGTTCCACGACATCCTCGCAGCCGCGAACCCGAACCCGTTCCTGCGATTCAGCTGCGAGCTGATCAACGAGATGATCCGGCAGTTGATCGAGTTCCGGAACGACACGCCGCTCGTCGAGCACAAGCGGTTCGGCGAAGCAAACGTTTCGATCCACAAGGCGATCCTGCAGGCCGCACGCGAGCGCGATGCCGAGCGCGTGCGTGCGCTGATGGTCGAGCACATGACCGACGCGCCCAAGCATGTGAAGCGGATGAAAGGCAAGCTGCGCGGGCGCCTGATCCTCGACTCCGAGATCCGCAGGCGGGCTGCCGCTCACATTGCGGGACCCGATGCGGCCGCAACGGATCCCGAAGAGGACTGAGCGTCGGCCGGCGCGGTCGATTCAAGGCCGACTGCTTCGCGGCGGCCTGAATACCCCTACCGCGCCGCGAATGCCGATGACGCGCCGTTGCGCACCGTTGCGGCCGAACGCCGCGAGCGGCGTCGGCACCGGCCGGAACGTATTCGTCTCGTGGTGTACCCGGGCGATCGGGATCGTCAACGCACGCCGCCTTCCGTGTACCCCGTCGTGCCCTTCGTCTCCAGATATTCGACGAGGCCGAACTCCGCATACTCGCGGCCGTTGCCCGAGCGCTTGTAGCCGCCGAACGGCGCAGCCGGATTCCATGGCGGGTAGTTGATGTGGACATTGCCGACCCGCAGCCGTGCCGCGACCCGGCGCGCACGTGCCGGGTCCTTCGTCTGCACGTATGCCGCAAGCCCGTAGACCGAATCGTTCGCGAGCGCGATCGCCTCGTCCTCGGTGCGGTAGGTCAGGATCGACAGCACCGGCCCGAAGATTTCCTCGCGCGCGATCGTCATGCCGGGCGTGACGTTCGAGAACACCGTCGGCTTCACGTAGAAGCCGTCTCCGAGCCCGTCGGGCCGACCGGTGCCACCGGCAACGAGCGTCGCGCCTTCGTCGATCCCGCACTGGATCAGCTGCTGGATGCGGTCGAACTGCGTGCGGCTGACGACCGGCCCGATACCCGTTTCCGTCGAACGCGGATCGCCGACGACGGTGCGCGCCGCCTCGTTGCGCGCCGCGGCCTCGGCTACGGCAAGGTGGTCGACATGCACGAACATCCGCGTCGGCGCGTTGCACGACTGTCCGCTGTTGCTGAAGCAACTGCGCGCACCGCGCGTGACCGCATCCTCGATGTCGGCATCGGGCAGGATCAGGTTCGGGCTCTTGCTGCCGAGTTCCTGGTGCACGCGCTTCACGGTATCGGCGGCCGCCTTCGCGACCTCGACACCCGCGCGCGTCGAACCGGTGAACGACACCATGTCGACGTCCGGATGCCGCGACAGCGCGTCGCCCACTTCGTGCCCGTAACCGTGCACGAGGTTGAACACGCCCGGCGGCACGCCGGCTTCGTGCAGGATCTCCGCGAACAGGATCGCGCTGAACGGCGCGATCTCGCTCGGCTTGAGCACCATCGTGCAGCCGGCCGCGAGCGCCGGCGCGACCTTGCACACGATCTGGTTGATCGGCCAGTTCCATGGCGTGATCAGCGCGCACACGCCGATCGGCTCGTGCGACACCAGCAGCGAATCGGTCTGCGTGCTGAAGCGGAACGACTGCAGCGCGCGGATCGTCTGCTCGAGGTGCGCGGTGCCGACCGCCGCCTGCATCGCGCGTCCGAATGCGATCGGTGCGCCCATCTCCTGGCTGATCGTCCGCGCGACCTCCTCGTAGCGGCGCTGGTAGATCTCGAGCACGCGCCGCAGCAGCGCGACGCGCTCGCTCACCGGCCAGCGCGAATACGTGTCGAAGGCCTGCCGGGCCGCGCCCACCGCACGGTCGACGTCGGCCGCGCCGCCGATCCTGAGCTGCGCATACGGCCGCGCCGTGCTCGGGTCGATCACGTCGATCGCCTTCGCATCGGCCGGGTCGAGCCACTGGCCGTCGATATAGGACTGTTGTGACGTTCGCATCGAATGCTCCTCTTGTGACGGATGCCGGTGTCGTGCTCAGCGCGTCGCGCGCGCGAAGGTGTCGACGAGGATGTCGCGGATCTGCGCGACGAACCACACGATTTCGTCGCGCGACATCACGAGCGGCGGCGAGAACTGCACGATCGGCGTGCCTTCGTGATCGACGCCCGCGCGGCACAGCAGCCCCGCGTCGAAGATCGCGGGCGCGAGCAGCGTCGACACGAACGCCTGCGCGCTGATGCCTGCCGCCCAGCGGCGCGCGGCCTTGTCGGTCACGAGTTCGAGCGAGTAGTGGTAGCCGTCGCCGCGCACGTCGCCGACGCACGGCAGTTCGAGCAGGCCGTCGACGGTCTGGCGGAACACCGCTTCGTTGCGTCGGACGTTCTCGAGCACGCCTTCGCGCTCCATGATCGCGAGGTTCGCGAGCGCGGCCGTGCACGCGACCGGATGGCCGCCGTAAGTCGCGCCGTGCAGGAACATCTGCTGCGGGCCGTCGAGGATCGTTTCGACGACCGCGTCGCTCGCGATCACGCCGCCGAGCGGCACGTAGCCCGACGCGATGCCTTTCGCGAACGTGATGATGTCCGGCTTCAGCCCGTAGCGCGCGGAGCCGAAATATTCGCCGAGCCGTCCGAACCCGCAGATCACTTCGTCGGCGACGAGCAGCACGCCGTGCCGGTCGCAGATGTCGCGCAGCCCGGCCGTGTAGCCGGCCGGCGGCGTCAGGCTGCCGCCCGCGTTCTGCAGCGGCTCGACGACGATCGCGGCGACGGTATCCGGGCCTTCCTGCACGATCAGCGACTCGATCTCGTCGAGCAGATGGCGCGTGAACTGCGCTTCCGTCTCGCCCGCCGGGCGGCCGTAGCGTTTCGTGTTGCCCACGTGTCGCACGCCCGACATCAGCGGCTCGAAATGCTTGCGGAAGTTCGTCATCCCGTTCAGCGCGAGCGCGCCGAACGACGTGCCGTGATACGCGACGCGCCGCGCGATGAACTTGCGCCGCTGCGGCTCGCCGCGCGACTGGTGATACTGGCGCACCAGCTTGATCGCCGCTTCGTTCGACTCCGAGCCGCTCGACGTGAAGAACACGCGGTTCAGCCCCTCCGGCGCGAGCGTCGCGAGCTTGTGCGCGAGCGTGATCGCCGGCTCGTGGCCGACACCCCAGTTGGTCGCGAACGGCAGCCGCACCATCTGCTCGCGGATCGCGTCGCCGATTTCCGCGCCGTGGCTGTAGCCGACCTGCACGCAGTACAGCCCGGCCAGCGCATCGAAGTAGCGCTTGCCGTGGCGGTCGACGAGCCAGCAGCCTTCGCCGCGGTCGAACACGGTCAGCGCATGGTCGCGATACGCATCGGCGTGCGTGAAATGCATCAGCAGGTGGCGCTTGCCGAGCGCCTGCAGGTCCGCATCGAGATTGACGTCAACAGCGTTCATGGTTCACTCCTCCTTCAGGGTTTCAGGTCCGGCGCGGCGCGCCCGGTCATTCAGTTCATCGACAGCGTCGGCGCGGGGCGCGTGAAACCGCGCGTCAGCCATGCGAGCTGGCAGAGCCCGAGCACGAGCCAGCCGATGCCGACGTAGAACGTCTGGCGCGACAGCCCCGACCAGAGCCACACGTTCATCGCGAAACCGAGCGCCGGCATCACGCCGAACGTGATCCAGCCCGCGAAGCGGCGATGCTCGGCGCGGCACAGATAACTGCGCATCACGCACAGGTTGACGATCGCGAACGCGACGAGCGCGCCGAAGCTGATCATCGTCGACGCGAGATCGAGCGTGACGAACAGCGCGGACAGCGACACGACGCCGACCGCGAGCGTCGCGCGCACCGGCGTGCGCAGCCGCGCATGCAGGTGGCCGAACACGCGTTCGGGCAGCACCCGGTCGCGGCCCATCGCGAACAGCACGCGCGTCACGCTCGCCTGCCCGGCCATCGCGCTCGCGAAACAGCCGGCCACGTACACGGCGACGAAGAACGCCGACAGCGTGCCGCCGCCGATGCGCCGCATCAGCTCGAGGCTGGCCGAATCGAGATCCTTGAATGCGTGCCAGTCGGGAAACACCACCTGCCCGACATACGCGATCAGCATGAACAGCACGCCGCTCGCCAGCGTGCAGAGCAGGATCGCGCGCGGCACCGTGCGCTTCGGCTCGCGCGTTTCCTCCGACAGCGTGGTGACCGCGTCGAAGCCGAGGAACGACAGGCACAGGATCGCGGACCCGGCGAAGATCGCGCGCGCATCGCCCGACGACGGCAGCGCGACGGCCATCGACAGCCCCTCGCCTGCCGCGACCCGCGCCGATGCGATGACGAAGATCGCGATGAACACGAGCTGGCTCGCGATGAGGATCAGGTTCACGCGATTGACGAGCCGGATGCCGACGATGTTCAGCCCGGTGATCAGCGCAATGCTCCCGACGATCCATACGCTGGCCGGCACCATCGGAAAAATCTGCTTCATGTAGATGCCGATCGCGAGGTAGCTGATCATCGGGATGAACAGGTAGTCCATCAGCAGCGCCCAGCCGACCATGAAGCCGGCCGACGTGCCGAAATTGCGGCTCGCGAACGTATAGGCGGACCCGGCGCTCGGCATCAGCCGCGCCATGTGGCCATAGCTGCGCGCGGTGAACAGCATCGCGACCAGCGTGACCGCATACGCGGCCGTCAGGTGCCCGTTCGTCTCGCTCGTGACGAGCCCGTAGGTCGTAAACACCGTCATCGGCAGCATGTACGCGAGGCCGAAGATCACCAGCGTCGCGAGGCCGAGCAGGTGCGGTTTGCGGCGGTCGTCCGCGTCGCTGCGAAACGCGTGCGCTGCGAAGTCCTGTGTCGCGGCGGCCGATGCGTATCGACCGGGGCTGTCGTTGTCCATGCTGTCCTCACGTAGGTGGCGTTCACGGCTTCAACACTCGTTCGCCCGGCGCGGCCGGCGGCGCACGACTGGAAGAAAGTGTGGTGCGCCAAAAATTCCGCCACGAATGAGAAATGCGGACGTAATCGGGGGATATTTCCGGACACCCGGCCGCGTATCGCGTCGGCGCGTCATGCATGGTGCTGTGCCGCACTGGCGTTTTGCGGACATTCCGGCTATGTTCTACGCGACCCAGTCGCCCCGTCAGCACCATGGACACCCGATCTCATCGAAACCAGAGCCGGGCCGAGCGCAGCCTGCGTTCGTCGCTCGGCCTTACGCGCCCGGCCGGACGCCAGGAGGACATTCCCGCCACCGTCCACGCGATCGCGGTCGCGCTGGACGAGTGCCGCGTGCGGCACATCGACGGTGCCGCGCTGCTCGAAGGCACGGGACTCGGCGCGGACGAAGTCGCGTCGCCGAACCTGCACGTGAATCGCGGCCAGGAGCAGCGCTGCTTCCGCAACCTGCTGCAGCGCAGCGGCGTGCCGTCGATCGGGCTGTCGATCGGCGCACGGCTGCACGTATCGACACTCGGCCTCGCCGGTTACGCGATGCTGATCAGCGGCTCCGTCATGCAGGCATTCCGGTGCATGAGCCAGTTTCCGCTGTTCATGGGCCTGTATTTCGACGTGCGTATCGATGCGCATGCGGACGGCATGAGCGTGACCATCAGCCGCTACAACGGCGAGCCCGATCTCGAGGTGTTCCAGGTCGACATGTGCCTGTCGAGCCTGCGCCTGATCGTGTCCGACCTCGTCGGCAAGCCGGTCTGGCCCGCGCAGGTACAGCTCGCGCGCCGCACGCCACGCAACGCGGCCGACTACACGCGCCACTTCGGCTGCAAGGTCGCGTTCAATGCCGGTGACAACCGGCTCGTGTTCACGTCCGTGAACGGCACCGAGATGCCGCTGCTCGCGAACGAAGTCAGCTTCAATGCGCTGCACGGCCAGTGCGAGGCGCTCGAACGGCAGTGGGCCGCGTCGGTCGGCACGCGTTTCGCCGATCGCGCGAAGGAGCTGATGGCGCTCGACCTCACGCGTTTCAAGTCGATGACGTCGCTCGCGAACGCGCTGCACCTGACGGAGCGCACGCTGCGCCGTCGGCTCGACAAGGACGGCCTCACGTTCCAGTCGCTGCTCGACGACGTGCGCCGCGACGAGGCGGTGCGAATGCTCGACGATCCGGAGCTGACGGTCGCGGCCATTGCGGAACGCCTCGGCTACAGCGAGCCGCGCAGCTTCCGCCATGCGTATCGACGCTGGACCGGGCACCCGCCGCGCGCCGGCGCCGAGTCCGACACGTAACGCGCCATGGGCGCGCGGTTGAAAGGCCCGCCGCACAAGCCTTCGCGCCGAACGATCACGAGCCGGATTCATTGACGGCATCAGCCATTCCCGCACACGTCATGCATGACCTGCGTCTGCATGAAGTCGCGTTCGAGATGGCGGTTATCGTCCGGGTCGACTCAAGTAGAATGCGCGCAACCATCAAGCCGAGCGGGGCCACGCTTCCATTCCACTCGCACCGGCGCAACGCGAACAAGACGACACGAACATGCGCAGCGGCATCCGCGGGCCGTGCCGCCCCAACCGGGCGCGCGCCACCGCGACGATCGACCGCCGACGAAGCCTCCATGAGCAAACCGATCCTGTACCTCCT
Source organism: Burkholderia sp. HAN2018 (assembly GCF_024704855.1). Classification (NCBI taxonomy): domain Bacteria; kingdom Pseudomonadati; phylum Pseudomonadota; class Betaproteobacteria; order Burkholderiales; family Burkholderiaceae; genus Burkholderia; species Burkholderia sp. HAN2018. The sequence continues at coordinate 30,583 of NZ_QOBB01000036.1, forward strand.
CGCCGGCAACGGCAGCGCGGCCGACTGGTGGGACGACACGCTGCCCAACTTCCGCCATTACCGGCCCGTGCCGCTGGAACTGCCGGGCTTCGGCAACAACCCCGCGCCGCCCTGCGAAGATCTCGCCGCGTATGCGCAAGCGCTGCTGGACGCGACCGAACCGGGCCACGCGATCATGGCGGTCGGCGTGAATGCGCTGCTGGTGCTGCACGCATTGCAACGGCGCCCCGGCCACTTCGGCCGCAGCGTGCTGCTCGCGCCCGTCGGTGCATTTCTGTGGGAACGGCGCCTGCCGAAACTGATGGCGCCGAAGCCGCTGCGCAAGACCATTCACTGGCTGCTCGCGCACTACCCGGCGCTGTTCGCCCGCAAGTTCTCGAACCTGACCTGGACACGCGCGCAGTACCGCCGCATGGGCGCCGGCTACGCGCGCTGCCGCGCGTTCCTGCCGCACTGGGATCTCGTGCGCGCCGATACCGCGCTGCCGCTGCTCGAGTGGGTCACCGATCGCATCGAACTCGTGTGGGGCGACCAGGACGCCGTGCTCGGCGTGCGCCAGGCCGCCGCATGGTCGGCCATCCTCGCGCGCGCCGACCTCACCGTCACGCTGCAGGCCGGCTGGGGACACTATCCGTGGATCGACGCGCCGGCGGCATTCGCGCAGTGGCTCGAAGCGGGCGACGCCGGGTTCGTCGCGCACACCAAGGGCGGGCGCCTGGCGCTGGCGACGATGGCCGGCCTGCCCGTGCCGCCCGCACTGTCGCTGACCCGCGCCGACGATCCGCGCCTGCCCGGCTTTCTCGCGAGCCAGCCCGACGCCGAGTGGGCGATCCGCTCGTCGAGCCATGGCGAAGACCAGGCCGATGCGGCCAACGCGGGCCTGCACACCACGTTCCTGCGCGTACCGGCCTCGCAGGCCGCCGCGCGCGTGGCCGAGCTGCTCGACGGCGGCCTCGAGGAAACGGTCGTACAGCGCTTCATCACGCCCCTGCTGTCGGGCATCGCGTTCGTGCGGCATCTCGCGGTCGAAGTCGAATGGGTGGAAGGCCACCTCGAATCGCTCGCCGACGGCCAGGCGAGCCCGCAACGCGCGATCCTGTCGCGGCTCGGCGAGCCCTGGCAACGCGGCACGTTCCCGGGCGCGCACGGCCTGGGCGCGACGCAACTGTGGACCTTCCTGCAACGCGTGCTGCGCGCGTTCCACTACGTGCCGGGCGATGTCGAATGGGCGTGGGACGGCACGCAGCTGTGGCTGCTGCAATACCGCCCGATCAGCAGCTACGGCTGGCACCGGCACCTGACTGCCGCGAACATCGCCGAGATCCTGCCGCCGCAGCCCAGCCGGCTGGTCGAGTACGCCCAACGGCGCGCGGCCGGCAGCATCCCGGCCATCATGGCGCGCTGGGATGCGCGCGTATTGCAGGACAACGAACCATTCACCGCGCTCTACGGCGGCGCGTCGTACATCAACAACGACCTGTTCCTCGCCCGTCTCGCAGACTGGGGCGTATCGGCCGGCAACTACAGCGGCGAGATCGGCGGCGCGACCCCGCCGCTGCGCTGGCGTCCGCTGCGGCTGCTGCGTTCGCTGCCGGTGTTCTGGCGCATGCTGCGCGCCGCACGCGGGCATCTGCCGACGCTCGAACGCGGCCTGCAGCGCTTCGACCGGGAACTCGCGACGCTCGTCGAGCAACGCGCCCACGGCCGGCAGCTGGCCGACTGGTTCACGCGCTTCTACGTGTTCGTCGTGCAGGGCAACCTGTGCATCGCGTCATCGCTGGCCAGCAGCGGCGGCGCACTGTGGGGCCGTCCGCCGACCGCGTATGGCCGGCTCGAGAACAGCCCGCATCGCCTGCCGTGGGAAACCGATCCGGGCACCGCACGGCCCGCGCCCGCCGATCTGCCGTTGCAGGCGTTTCCCCACTGGCCGCTGCCCGTCCGCGTACTCCACGCGCTCGGCGCGCCCGGCATGCGCGGCTGGTATCTGCAGGTGCGCGAGTGGTATCGCGACAACCTGATGCGCGTGTTCTTCCGTCTGCATCATGCGATGCCGGCCGCCGACCGCGACGCATGGTTCGCGCCCCATCCCGATCGCCGCGAACGCAACGGCAGCTTCTGGCAGGACGGCAGCGAAGGCACCGACGAGGCGGCCGGCTTCATGATCTATCCGGGCCACACGCAAGGCGTGCTCGGCCGCGACATCCTGCTCGAAGACACGCTCGACCCGGGCCGGCACGCGCAGTACCAGGCCGCGCGCGCGGTGATCGCGCGCATGGGCGGCCGGCTGTCGCACGGCGCGACGCTGCTGCGCGAACTGCGCAAGCCGTCGGCCGTGCTGCCGCGCGTCGACGCGGCGTGGATCGGGCGCGAGGTGCGGCTCAGCGACGGCCGGCTGACGCTGGTCGACTAGGCGCGACGCGGTTGCCGCGGGCCCGGGCGCGGACTCAGCGCACCGGCGTGCGGGGTTTCCCGTCGACCTTCAACGTACGCCGGTCGTGCGCGGCTTCGTATTCGACCGTCTGCGCCGGTGTGACGGCGCCGTACGAACGGCCGTTCACGTAGACGATGCCGTCCCGCAGCTCGATCCGGTCGCCGTTGACCGTCGCGGTGGCCCGGTCGCCCTGCAGCACCGCGCCCGAGCAACCGGCGGACGAAAAGCTGCGCACCGACGTGCCCGGCATCGCGGCGATCCCGCCCTGATCCGCCGCATGCGCCGCGCTGCAGGGCGGCGCATCCATGCTGCCGGCCGCGTGAACGGCACCGGCACCGATCCCGCACCCGGCAAGCAACGCAATCGTCATCGGCTTCAGATTGTTCATGGTGGGCTCCGTTGTCCGCCGCCGCGGATCGATGACCGGCCGACACCCGTGCTCGCATGACGGGGCGTCCGGATGCATCGAGTATGCGTCCGGTTCGCGGCACTCCGCCATCCGCGCCAATACCACTCACCGCCCGCCCATCCGTCCCCGTGATCCGCGCCGACGCCGGCCCCGCAATCACCGCTCGGCACGACGCGTCCCGATGAAAATCCGCCTTGATCAAGTTGCGACCCGCAACTATTATTGATTGCGATCCGCAACCTTTCCGGGCTGACCATGGACCTCATCGACGCTCCCGCCAAGCCTCGCGAAGCAACCATCCTCGAGCTTCGCGACTTCTCCCGCAAACTGGTTCGCGAGCTCGGCTTCATGCGCGCGACGCTGGCCGACAGCGACTGGGCGCCTTCGGCGGTTCACGCGATCCTCGAGATCGGGATGGCGCCCGGCATCAACGCCCGCGATCTGGGCAACATCCTGCGGCTGGACAAGTCGAACACGAGCCGGCAACTCGCGCGGCTCGAGGCGGCCGGCATCGTCGAACGGCGCGTATCGAGCGACGATGCGCGCGCGACCGAGCTGTACCTGACCGCCGACGGCAAGAAGCTCCAGAAAAGAATCGACGCGTTCGCGACGGATCAGGTGTCGAATGCGTTGCGCCGCATGGTGCCGGCGGATCAACAGGCGCTGCTGCGCTCGCTCGCGCTGTATGCCGATGCGCTCGCGCAGGACAACGCCGCCAGGGCGAGCACCGCGACACCCGATGCGCCATCGATCCGCGAAGGCTACCAGCCGGGCTGCATCGGCGATATCGCGAGCCTTCACGCGCGCTTCTATTCGGAACACTGGGGATTCGGCGCCTTTTTCGAAAAGCGGGTGGCGACCGAGCTGGCCGAGTTCGCCGGTGCGCTGCCGGCCGACGGCAAGGCGCTCTGGCTGTGCCAGGAAGACGGACGGACGCTCGCGTCGCTCGCGATCGACGGCGACCCGGCAACGGGCGTCGCGCACCTGCGATGGTTCATCGTGAACGATGCGTTGCGCGGCTCGGGCATCGGGCGCCGGCTCATGACGGAAGCCATGCGCTTCGTCGACGCACAGCGGTTTCGCGAAACCTATCTGTGGACGTTCAAGGGCCTCGATTCGGCACGCCACCTGTACGAGTCGTTCGGCTTCACGCTGACGAGCGAATCCGCGGGCACGCATTGGGGCACCGAGGTGGTCGAGCAGCGCTTCAGCCGGCCCGGGCCATTCGGCGGCTGAGGGTCGACGGGCTGCATGCCGTCGAATATTCTCATCACTTGACGCGCGTCATGGCCGCTTGAGCCGCGTCGCGTGCGCGGTTCATCCGTTATCGCGATCACGTCGAACGCCTGCATCGGCCTGCGAATCACTAGGGAAAATCCCGAGACATCCTTACAGCGATTTACCTGATGATTCACGGAAGCGTCATGTTTCGGCGATCCAGCGGTCCGCCAAGCTTTCAGTTCGCGTCTCGAAACCGATGACGCATCGCGGCAAATTCAATGACCGCGGCCTGAAACGGCAGTCGCTGGCGAATCGTCAGGTGTTCAATACTTTCAACAACCCGGTCGAGAGTAAACGTGAGATTCCGTGGCCCGCTGGTGCGGTGGAGACGAGGCGATGCGCGAAACCTGCGCGCCGCGATCGCGTCCACCGACAGTGGTGACGGCTGGCAAAGTCCTCGCCTGCATCTGTCGATCTACACCATCCTGTCCCGCCGCTCCGTTCGCCGCCACAACGCCGTCGCCGCGCGTGCGTACGTCGCGATCCATACCGACGACGTAGCCTCGCTGCTGCCTTAGCGCTTCACCCCTTTCCCTGCATCCGTTCGACCTGCCCGCCGTGTCGCCCGACCGGTGACGGAATCCGCTCGCGCTTCGTTTCCGTGCGAGCCGGCCCGCAATCGAACGGATTCCTGATCGTCGCGCACCACGCTCGCTCACCGCGAGCGGTGCTCGCGCACGCCCGCTTCATCCGATGAACCGTCGCGCACCGGCCCGCGCATCGCGGATCGACACGCGCCCTGAAAATGGAAGACTTCGTCATGCGAATCCGCACGCTTGCCCGCAGCATTGCAACCGCCGCCACCCTGTCGGCCGCCGCGTCCGCCGGCACGACCGCCCACGCGGCCGGTGAACTGAACATCTACAACTGGTCCGACTACATCGCACCGGACACGGTCCCGAACTTCCAGAAGCAGACGGGCCTCCACGTCCGCTACGACAACTACGACAGCGACGACACGCTGCAGGCGAAACTGATGTCGGGGAATTCCGGCTACGACATCGTCGTGCCGACGTCGAACTACATGGCCAAGCAGATTCAGGCGAACGTCTACCAGCCGCTCGACAAGTCGAAGCTGCCGAACCTGTCGAACCTCGATCCGCTGCTGATGAAGATGGTCGCCGACGCCGATCCGGGCAACCAGTACGGCGTGCCATGGGCCTACGGCACCGACGGCATCGGCTACAACGTGCAGGCGGTGAAGAAGGCGCTCGGCGACAAGGCGCCGGTCGACAGCTGGGCGCTGGTGTTCGACCCGGCCAACATGGCGAAGCTCAAGAGCTGCGGCGTGTCGTTCCTCGACCAGGCCGTCGACGTGTTCGCGGCCACGCTGCAGTACATGGGCAAGGACCCGAACAGCACGAACCCGGCCGACTACCGCGCGGCGTACGAGGTGCTGAAGAAGGTGCGCCCGTACATCACGCAGTTCAACTCGTCGGGCTACATCAACGATCTCGCGAACAACGACCTGTGCGTGTCGTTCGGCTACTCGGGCGACGTCGGCATTGCGCACCGCCGCGCCGCCGAAGCGAAGCGCCCGTACGAGATCCGCTTCGCGAACCCGAAGGAAGGCGGGCTGCTGTGGTTCGACATGATGGTGATCCCGAAGGATGCGCCGAACCGCGACGCCGCGCTGAAGTGGATCAACTACCTGCAGGATCCGAAGGTCAACGCCGGCATCACCAACGCGGTGTTCTATCCGACCGCGAACAAGGCCGCGCGCCAGTACGTGAAGCCCGCTATCGCGCGCGACCCGTCGGTGTATCCGGCCGACGAGGTGCTGAGCAGGATGACGCTGCTCAAGCCGATGCCGCCCGAGATTCGCCGGCTGCAGAACCGGCTGTGGGCGCAGTTGAAGACGGGGCGCTGAGCGTCGCACCGCGGGACTGAACAGTGCCTGCGGCGGCTCGCGCCGCAGGCACTGTTCCGATCGGCTGCGGAATAGTCGACCTATCCGACAAGGCGTCGACCGCCCGCCCCAGCTGACCGACGAGCCCTCGTCAGACATCGACTTCGCGACGGACGGTCGCGCGACTCTCCGCGTAAGGCTACCGTCAATCGGGCTGTCGCAAAGGCCAGCTGGTCTCGACTTATCGCTTTCCGCTCCGGGGCATCGCGAATCGCAGTAATGCCACGCAGATCGCCGCGCTCCCTGCGATCACCCACCAGATGATCTGCAATCCTCTCCATGAAATCTGCCAGAGACGACTAACCCAGTGCAGGCTTCTCCGCCTCTCGGTCGGCGTGCGCTTGTTCAAGCCCGCCGTCTTGGCCGTCGCCAGCGCGATTTTCCCGCCGATGACAATGGAAAAAAGCACGTAGTAGATCCATCGATAGTGCTTCGACCGACGATCGTCGTTGACCTGCGTCAGCAGTTTCTCTTGTTGGTCGCGAAACGCGACGAGTGTCGAAACGACACATTCGCTTGCAAGCGATGCCGGATTGAACGCATCGTGCCTGACGTCTCGCCCGTCAAGCCGTTCGGGAAACGACGCGCAGAACTGTATCGGGGTTCTCAGGCACCGCGACGATGACGGCGGCATCACGCTGACCCTATCGTTGATCCGCGTAACAGGACACATGTCCTCGTTGTATGTCGCAATTTCGTTTCGCAATGACGTAATTTGCTCCGGTGTCAGACGTCGCCCGTTGATCTGATACATATCCGCGGCGGCATGCGGCCCCGTGACGACAAAGACAGCCGGATCTTCTGCCGAGTAATCGAGCAGTGTTTGCTGCACGCTCGACGCCCAGCGGCATGACAGGCTCTCCCCCAGCCTGTTCTGCGCGCACCACGATTCATACCGTTCCGCCTGCTTCAACAGATAGGCGCTTGCTCTCTGCGTATCGCGCGAACTCTCCTGCAGAGACTGGACATGCCGGTTCGCTTGCGAGTCGAACACGAAAAAAATGCCCGCGAGCAACGCGGCCGCGTACCAAACATGATCGTAGACATGCCCGAAACCGTCGCCGATCGGCAGGAGGTCGATGAGCACAAGCACGCCGCACCATCCCGCGACCAGCCCTAAGCCTACCAGCGTCAGCATGCCCCAACCGCTGCCCAGCACACCGCTCCCGCCGATGACGAACGAATCGGGCACAAGCGAAATCAAGGGCCACCAGCCCTGCAGTACCAGCAACCCCGGGAGCAAAAGAATTGACAATGCAACCAGGGCCCCCTTCTTCCTGGCGAGCACATATCCCGTCATGATGTAGAGGAACGCCAATACCAGCAAGAGTATCCAGAGCACGACCAGAATCGGCAGCATCGCTTCGCCTGGCGACCAATAACTCGAAACGACCTGCCCCTGCGCATCCTGCTCGACAAAATTCGACGAGACAAGTCCGAGCCCTTCAAAACTTTGCTGAATATTCCAGGCGCCGCCTTTCAATATCACGAGATAGGGGTATATCAGCCAGCCCAAATATTTACCGAGAAAGTACCCCGATCGCTCCGCGACGATATAAACAATCTCGTTCATTTTTCAATCCGTTTAATCAACACGATCAACCCATCTAAAATCCAGGCCCTAACCAGGATTATTCTAGGTGTGATATGCCAAAAACAACAATCAACGGATCTCTTTTATATATTCTAAAAAATCAGTCTCTTTGTTTTATTTCACCGGCAATCACGTCTTGACGGACTGGTTTGCCGGTCGGCGCCTCGCCCGGCAGGGGTACTCCTGCCGGAGCCGCACGCCCCACCGTGTTGCATGTCACCGCCACGAACACCGTCACGACGTGAACCGCATCTACCAACATGTCGACCGGCGCCCCCCCGTGGCGCCTGGGCCAGATGTGGTACGAGACCATCGGTCATGCCTCTGCGCGCGGCTCGACCATGATGCAATGGCTGCCATTCGACAGTGAGCGTGCACTCGGCATGCGGGACGACCGGCCGGGACACGAGCGGGTCCGATCTCCACCGAGGCCGATTGCATGAACTATCGCTTCGCGTGCTCCGCCGAAAACGCGCCTTCCACGAACCGGATCACGTCGTCGAGCGACGACGTGCACGTGGCGCCCGCCGCAAGCACGCGAAACGCCCCCTCCGGCCCGAAGCAGACGAGCGGCTTGCGCCAGCGCCGCGCGAGCGCAATCTCCTCGGCCGTGCCGTGCCCGCCCGGCAGCGCGACGATCAGGTCGCTGCTCAGCACGTTCACGTAGTTGCGGTTGATCGTGTGCGGCTCTGCATCCGGCTCGCGGCGCGGCAGCGGCGTAAGGATCGGGATGTCGACGAACGGATGCGGATAGCCGTCGAGCGGCACGAAGCCCGCGAGCGGATCGGCCTGCGTCGGCAGGATGCCGATCGACCGCCCGGTCCGCCCGGGCACGCCGGCGAACGCCCGCGCGACCGCCAGCATCACGCCCTGCCCGCCGCCCGTCAGCAGGTTGAAACCGGCCTGCGCGAGCCACGCGCCGAGCGGCTCCGAAAACGCGAGCCACGGCTCCTTGCCCGAGCCCATCACGCCGATCGTCCTGTTCTTCTGCTGCATCGTGGTTTCCGGAGAAGGGGTTGGATTGCGCGCGATCGCCGCGCTCATTCGAGCTCGACGCCCTTGAGCTCGGGAATCAGAAACAGCGTCGCGACCATGTCGAGCACGTAGAGGCCGGCGAGCATTGCGATGGCCGTCTGGAACGAATAGTGCGCGGCAAGCGCGCCGACCGCGACCGGGCCGAAGCCGCCCACCGCGCGGCCGATGTTCCACAGCACGTTCTGCGCGGTTGCGCGTGCGGCCGTCGGATAACCCTCCGACATCAGCGTCCCGTAGCCACCGACCATCCCGTTGACGAACATGCCCATCAGCGCGCCGGCCCACAGCATCGCCGTGGGGTCCGACAGCCGCGCATACGCGACGACCGTCGCCACCGCGCCGAGCTGGTACAGCAAGAACGTCGGCTTGCGCCCGATGCGGTCGGCCAGCTGCCCGAACACCCAGACGCCGATCATCATCCCGACGACCGTCACCGCCGTCCACACCCCCGACTTCGTCAGCGAGAAACCCATCTGTTTCGACAGGAAGGTCGGCAGCCAGATCATGATCCCGTAATAGCCGAAGTTCTGGACCGAACACAGGATCACGATGCCGAGGCTCGTGCGCGCGGTGCGGCCGTCCGCGACGAGCAGGCGGAACGCGTTGGCCTTCGGCTGCGCCGCGCGCTGCACGAACGCTTCCGGCTCGTGCAGCTTGTTGCGCATCGCCCACGCGAGCAGTGCGGGCAGCACGCCGACCAGGAACATCCCGCGCCAGCCGATGTGCAGCAGCAGGAACGGCGTCAGCAGGGCGGCCAGCAGCACGCCGGCCTGCCAGCCGAGCGCGACGTAGCACGACACGCGCGCGCGTTTGCTGGCCGGCCACGCTTCCGCCGCGAGCGCCATGCCGATCCCGAACTCGCCGCCCAGCCCGATGCCCGCGATGGTGCGGTAGACGAGCAGATCCCGGAAACCCTGTGCGAACGCACACAGCCCGGTGAAGACCGCGAACAGCAGGATCGTCCAGGTCAGCACGCGCACGCGCCCGTAGCGGTCGCTCAGCGCACCGAACAGGATGCCGCCCGCGACGGCGCCGATCAGCGTCCAGGTGACGAGCGCGCCGCCCTGCCCGGGTGTCAGGTGCAGCGCCGCCGTGATCGCCGGCAGCATGAAGCCGAGGATCAGCAGGTCGAAGCCGTCCATCGCATAGCCGATCGCCGATCCGGCCAGCGCTTTCCACGCGTACGCGCCGACCTGCTCGACGCGCGGGGCCGACGGGCCGCCGAGCGTCGGAGATTTCATGTTTGCTGCCATGATGTCCTGCCACGATTGTCCGGCGACATTCTAAGGCCTGTGCCCGCGAACGAAGGACCGGCAGGTCGGCCAGTGGCGAGGCTCCGCGCGCGCCGGCACCCGCCTGCGGGACGGCATGGCGGCAACCTGCGGGTCATGAACGGGAGAGAAAAACGGCGGGCCGGTGTCGGCGGTGAAGCCGGCGATGTCGCGGCCAGGCCGGACACCGGATGAACGACTACGTAGGGGGAGCAGGTTGCCGGCCGGCCCGCTTGCGCGAGCCGGAAGGCGCCGGAGGGTCCGGCGGCCTGGCCGGCTTCAGCCCTGGTCGTCTCCGGGCCACCAGGTCTTGGCCTCGCGGTCGACGGCGAGCGTGTCGAGATCCTTGCCTTCAAGCCATTTCGGCCGCGGGCCGCGGCCCGACCATGAGCGGCCGGTCGTCGGATCGTAGTACTTGGCAGGCGCCTTGCGTTTTCGCTGGACGATATAACCGAGCGCGCTCAACACTTCCTGCTGCGAAATTCCCAAAAGCTCGACCTGTTCCTTGAATGCCGCGAGCGCGGCCTGCTTCTCCTTCTGCTTCGCATCCGACAGCTTGATATTCAGGTCCCGAAGTTGTGCTTCGAGTTCCTGCAGGGCCTGGGTCATGTATTCATCCTCTTTGGGCATGTTTTCGCAAAAAGCTCCGATGGCGGAACCTACCACGAAGTTCCGCCGATGGGTGCTGTCAAATGTATGTATCGTTTGCCTGAGCCGGCGTGGCTTGCGCGATACGCACTAAACGACGTCGCGCGTCAATCGATGACAGACTGAACCGGCCCGGCAACGCGCAGCCCGCCGCATACGAAGGCACGGGCGAACGACTGCGGCAAGTAGGCGCCGCACCAGGCACTGGCGCGGCATGGCGCGAATGATAGCAGTGCACGGCATCGCGATGCAGAAGTCGTCGGCCGGCGTCGATCCGGACCCGGTCGCTTTTTGGTCGCTTTTCGGCCGCTCGTCGATCGCTTTTCGGCCGCTCACAGACCGGCGTCGCAGGCGTCCCACGCGATCCTGTCGAACAGCGCGCGCAGCTTCGCGCCGCGCGCCGCGTTCAGCGCGGCCGCATGCGCGACGCGCCCGGCGAGATGCGCGCGAAAGTCCGGACGCGCATCGCGATTCTGCGCCGCCGGCCCGCTCCGGATGCAGTTGGTCAGGATGGCCTTCAGGAGATCGAACTCATCGCGCGCCAGGTTCGGATGACGATTGACGACCACGCCGGCGAGTTGCTGGCGCATGCCGCGCCGCATCACGCGCGTCTTGCGCAGGTGCAGCGCAAAGCCCTCCTCGAGCGCGATCGCGGCAACGCGCACCTGCAGCCGCTCGACGTCGCGCGCCAGCGCGGCGCCGCCGGAAAATGCGAGATCGTCGGCGTAACGCGTGTAGGTTGCATCGAGCGAACGCGCGAGCGCGGCGAGCCGCATGTCGAACCGGAAGGCGCTCAGGTTCGCCAGCGCCGGCGACGTCGGCGCCCCCTGCGGCAGATGCCGTTCTCGATAGCGCTGGCGGCCGATCCAGTCGAACCGGTCGCGCAGATCCGGTGCGAGCAGCCGCGCGGACGGCACGCGGTTGGTGCACAACCCGGTAAGCGTACGCGCGACTTCGGCCGGGTATCCGAGCGTGACGAACAGCGCGTGAATGCGCGCGGCGCGTATCGATACGAAGAAATCCGCGAGGTCGAAACGGACGACGACATCGCGATCGGCATGCGGCGCCGCGAACGACACGATCCCGTGCCCCTTGCGAAAACCGTGCACCGCTCCGTGCGGCGCGATGCGGTCGAGCAGCCCGTGCAGGATGCGGCGCTGCGCTTCGCGCAGCCGGCCCTTCGGGATCTCGACCAGGCGGCACCCGCCGCTGCGCTTGTCGTGCGCCACGTACGTGTAGTGATGCAACGGCGTGGCGCCGCTGCGCGCGTCGACGCGCCAATGGTCGGACAGCCAGTCGAGTTCCGGCACGCGCACGCCGAGCCAGTCGGCGAGATCGCCGGGCGTCGCCCATTGCGGCACGTCGCAGCCGGCCAGCGGCGCCGGCAACGGCAGTTGGACGAGCGGCCGCCGCACGACGCGGATCGCGGCGGGCCGGTCGCTGCCGTACCACGCGAGCACGAACGGCGGCGCATCGGCGAGGTGCGCCGCAAGCGCATCGATGTCGACATCGGCCCAGCGCGCGCCGAAGCGTACAAGCGCGGCGTCCGCGACTTCGTGAGTCCACGGCGGCGCGCCGCCGAGCACCGCCGCCATCCGGGACAGGACGCCGGCACGTTCGGGCGCACCGGCCAGCATCGCCTCGGCAATCGTGCGGGTCGTATCGCGCAGGGATGAAGACATGGAAAAGGATGGGCGGGACGATGAGCCAACGTGACGGGTATTGCGAGGAGTCACGTTGCGCAACGCGCAACGGCGCTCCTTGCGACGCATCGGGATGTCGATCTGATCCACGGGGTAGCCCCGTAGTCCTGGAACATCGGCTGCCTGTTCCGGGCGTGAGCTTGACCCACCGGCCCGCGATGCGACTTTAAAGGCCGCGAACGCGGCGTGTCAAACCGGGGCGATCCGGTGCTGCCGGATCGCGACCACCGACCTACGCACGCCGGGAAAACAGTTCGCGGTACGCGATCGGCGCGACACCGACGCCGGCCATGTTGTTCAGCATCGTGGCCCAGGTCGCGTTGTCGACGCTGACCGGAAACGACCGCACGCGGTTGGCGAGCAGCCAGAAGGTGCGCGTCATGCCGTTGCTCATCGCGACTTCGTACCCGCCTCCCTCGATCCAGTAGCCGACCGGCGGCAGTGCCACCGGTTCGAGGCGGCCGGCCCGGAACGCGGCAGCGGCCGACGCGTACTTGCTGTCGAGCGGCATGACGCGGCGCGGCACGCAGTCCTGCGAGTTCGGCTGCGGGAATCTCGGGCTCGTGCCGAGCCACAGGCTGTAGAACGTCTGCGCGTCGAGATGCACGACGTAGCGCTCCGTTTCGGCGGGCGTCGCCGCCATGTAGCAGTCGGCCTGGCCCGGAACGGCGACACGCCACATCGCGCGCTGCGCGCTGAGGTCGACCAGTTCACTCGCCTGCGGCCGTGGATGGACGGGAGATGGTCGTCCCGCTTCGCGCAGGTCGCGCGCGCGATCGAGACCGATACGAAGACGTGTCAGCATGGGCCCTCTCTTGCTCTCGTGATTTGTTCGAATGAGCCGGGGTGCGGGCGAAACCATCGTCGCGTGTCGGCAAACCGTGTGCCCGACGCCCTGGCGCGCCCGGTGTGCCCGGGAACCCGCGCAGTGTAGCGCCTTTCCGTTCGGGCACGAGTCGCTTCGTGCCAGGGATTCCTCCCGCGCCCGAACGATCGAGCCCCATGTACGCCCATGCGCTTCGCCTGCCGCGCCGGCACCACCATCGATCATCGCCTCAATATTCGCCGCCGATTATTTGAATATCGAAACAATCAAAAAATAAAAACAACACCAGCCAGAATTCAATTAAATCAAATTCAAACAAAAAATTATCGAATTCCATTAACGATAAATTAATTCGATTGGCGCCCTCAAACCCAAATAAATAGTCTGTGTTGTGCGCCGCAACACCGCGATTCAAAAATCAAAGAGGTAACGGAGGCGCAGCACGAATCATTTCATTCGTGCTTTGTCGCAAAGTTCCAGCTTGCCAGGCCCCGTTGATTTCCAGACGCTTGCGAATCAGCAATCCGGAAGGACAGACATGTCTTTCCGGACGTGGCCGACGTCGTCAGATCGCATCATTTCATTCAATTCCAAAGGAAAGTCATGAAGAAGATTGCAACCGTGCTGTTTTCAGCACTGATGCTCGCCTCCACGTGCGCGTCCGCACAGGCGCTTTGCAAAGCCGGCAAGATCGACAAGATCGAAACCGACACCACCGGCAACCTGCTGGTGACGATCAACGATGGCGTCTACTCGTTCAGTGCCAAGGAAGTTTATTCGATTATTTACCAGGCATATTCGGAAAACAGAAATATGTTTATCTATGGAAATAATTGCGCGAATGGCTCGCCGGCGACCCGCTTTGCGATTCGTTAATCGATCTTGAAGCGCTCGACGATTATCGACACGTGAAGCCCGGTGCTGGATTGACGGTCTGAATCCAGCACCACCGCGGGCTGGGGTGCCGATACTGCGCGACATCGCACCTGCATGCCCGCTACCTGTTCATCCGTCTGCCATTCCCGTCCGGGTACCGACGAAGCCGGCCGGCTTGCCGTTGCAATTCAGGCGTCGTCCGGCGTTTGTCGCCTCCATCGCATCATCGTGACGTTCACGCCGAGCCGGATGCCCGGTTCGTTGCGCCAGGCTCGCGCGTGATTCCATGTGCGGCTTGTGAAAGCGCATGCACGGCCGTAGCATCAGGCATCCCTGCGTCGGCGACCGTCGGGGCCCGGTCATGAGCAGACGCCCGGCTGTCGGATATCGCCATGCGCAGACCGTACCCATCCACGTCGAAGGCGCCCAATGATCGACCACGTTTACATCTCAGTCACCGACATCGAAAAATCGCTGGCCTTCTACGCTGAAGCCTTGAAGCCGCTCGGCTGGAGCATTTTCGGCAACTACGACTCCGCCTCGGGCCCGGAAAGCGTCCCCGATCTTTACGGCATCGGCGACGATGTGTACGGCAAGGGAGCGGGAGTCGGATCGAGCATCTGGCTGCGCAAACGTCATCCCGGCGAGACCGGGCTTTACGTCGGGATCGTCTGCGATACCAATGAACTGGTCGACGCCGCCTACGCCGCTGCGATCAAGGCCGGCGGGATTGACGAGGGGAAACCGGCGGATCGTACCTACTTCGCCCCCGGCTACTACGCCGCCAACGTAGCCGACTTCGACGGCAACCGCCTCGAATTCGTACACAAGGCGTGGAACCCGAAGCGACACGCGTAGCACATCGATGCACGGGCGCCCTAGCTGTTCGGTCTGCGCCGCCCGCGCCGATGCGTGAATCGCATGCGGCATGGCCCACCACGGATCGGCTGAGAAGCGCGACCGCGCGGGCCGCCTCCCGGCGGTCCGCCAAAGGCGACGTCACCGATCCAGCAAGCGCCCCAGCCGCATCATCGTGACGTTCACGCCGAGATGCCGCATCGACGGTTGCACGATCACGCAGTTGTCGTACGGCGTGACGATCACATGGTCGCCGTCGCGGGCAATTTCGGTGCCGGCCTTCCCGATCACCTCGAGCCCCGTGAACGGTTGCGAGAACCGGAAATCCATCGAACGCGCAACGACCGGCTCCGTGATCTCGACGAACTTCTGCCGCACCGGCGCGGCCTTCGTGAGGAAGGCCGCGACGTCGTCGCGCGCGACCACGCCCGCATGCAGCAGGAAGCGCGCCGCGCTGTCGAGCGCGACGTCACGCGCGCTCGCGGCGAAGTGCTGGCCCGTCTCGATCAGCAGCGCATTCTTCGCGCTCGCCGCGTCGCCGAAGCCGCCGTAGTCGCGCAGCCGCGTGCCGTTCGCATGGCCGCGGTCGATGATCACGTGCTCCGGCGTGCCGATCGCAGCCGCCAGCGCGATCGCCTTCTCGAGCGGCCCGGTCATCATCAGCGGCGCGGACGCTTCGTGCATCGAATGAATGTCGAGCAGCAGGTCGACCGTATCGAGCAGCGGACGCATCGCGCGCGCACGCGCGAGCTCGCGGCTGTCGCGCGTGCCGTCGAGCGCGGCCGGCGTCCACACGCGATTCATGTCCTCGTCGAGGTAGCGCGTCGCATCGGCGTTCTCCGCACTGAAGTGCTCGTAGGCGCCCACGTTGCCGAAGCCGAGCGACAGCCGGCCCGCGACCGGCTGCAGGCCCGCGGCCAGCAACGTGTCCACCGCGATCGCGCCGCTGACTTCGTTGCCGTGCGTCAGCGCGAGGATCATCACGTGCTTGCCGGGCCGGCCGCTGTCGAACGTATGCAGATAGTCGATGCCCGTATTGCCCGCGCGCCAGCGCGAGATGTCGGGGAAGGCCACTTCGATCGGATAGGCCGGCAAGGCGGCGCGGATGGCTTCAAGCGTGGTCATGTCGGAAAGGCTCAACAAGGTTCGGAAAAGGCACGGCCGGCGTGTGCCGGCTGCGCCGGAATCGGGTTTGCGGCCGGCGCGTCACGCCCCGGTCGCGCGTGTCGATGGCGCGGCGGCGGCCGCCGTGCCGCGCATCCGGCGGCCGAGCGAAATCACCGACGTGATCCCGAGCACGGCCGTCGCCATCACGTAGAAACTCGGCGCCAGCTTGTTGTGCGTCGCGTCGATCAGCCAGGTCACGATCAGCGGCGCGAAGCCGCCGAACAGCGTCACCGAGAAGTTGTACGACAGCGCGAGGCCCGTGCCGCGCGTGCTCGTCGGGAAGATGTCGGCGAGCAGCGCCGGCAGCGGCGCAAGGCTCACCGCGATCAACAGGCCGACCAGCGCCTGGACCGCGAGCAGCGTCTCGACCGTCGGATAGCGGTTCAGCATGACGAACAGCGGCCACGTCGTCACGCCGACCAGGATCAGCGCGATCAGCATCACGCGGATGCGGCCGAAACGGTCCGACAGATGCCCGACGACCGGCGCGGCGACCATCAGCATCGCGCCCGTGACGACCGCGCCGAGATACGACGACGTGGCCGGGATATGCAGCTGCTTGACCGCGTACGTCGGCATGTACAGCTTGTGCACGTAGTTGAAGGCCGTGGCCGTCGCGACCACCCCCGCGCCGAGCAGCATGTTCGCGCGATCACGCACGAACACGTCGCGCAGCGGCGACTTCGCGCGCCCTTGCTCGCCCAGCCGGCGGAAATCGGCCGGTTCGTCGATGTTGCGGCGAATGTAGAGCCCGACCGGGCCGATCAGCAGCCCGACCGAAAACGCGACGCGCCAGCCCCACGTGTGCAGCTGGTCGGTCGTCAGCAGCAGGCTCAGCAGCGCCGATACGCCGGCCGCGAGCACCGTCGCGAGCCCCTGCGTCGACATCTGCCAGCTCGCGAAGAAGCCGCGGCGCTTCGCGTCGGCCTGCTCGACCATGAACGCGGTCGCCGCGCCGAATTCGCCGCCCGTCGAGAAACCCTGCAGCATCCGCGCGACGATGATCAGCAACGGCGACGCGATGCCGATCTGTGCATACGTCGGCGCGAACGCGATCATCGCGGTGCCGAGCATCATCAGCCCGATCGACATCGTCAGCGATGCCTTGCGGCCCGCGCGGTCGGCGTAGCTGCCGAGCACGATCGAGCCGAGCGGACGCGTGACGAACGAAATGCCGAACGTGCCGACCGACAGCAGCAGCGAAGTCGCCGCGTCGTGCGTGGGGAAAAACAGCTGGCCGATGACGATCGCGAAGTAACCGTAGATCAGCAGATCGTAGAACTCCAGCGCGTTGCCGATGCTCGCGGCGCAAATCTCGCGCCACGGGTTGTGCGGGGCCGGCATCGCGCCGTGTGTATTGCGGGTCATCCCTTTGCTCCTCCGGTAATGCTGGCCGTCAGGATTTTGAAAGACGGCGCGCGGCTTTGCCGGCGGCCGTTCGGGCCAGTCAAGCGCGGAGTGTAGGCAACGCGGGGCGGGCGTTCGTGCCGTTTCGGCACGCAATCGTGCCGATCGGCGCGCAGGCCGCGCGGGCGCTGCCCGCGGAGGCTACGCGGCGCCGTCGTCGCGGGCCGGCGCGGTGCGCCAGATCGCGTCCAGTACCGGGTGCGGGTCGTTCCGTCGCCGGTACAGCGCAATGTCGAAGCCGATCTGCCAGTCGGCGCCCCCGACGATCGCGAGCTCGCCGCGCCGCACGTCGTCGGCGACGAGCCGCTGCGGCAG